>JAENVU010000354.1 GCA_016650415.1 Acidimicrobiia bacterium | reverse complement strand
TGCACGCATCTGCACGTCGATCATGTCGGGTGGAACACGATGCTGGTCGACGGTGAATGGGTGCCGACCTTCCCCAACGCCCGGTATCTGATCGGTCGGGTGGAGTCCGAGCATTGGGACGCCTACGGCATTCACGAGGACGGGGATGTCTACGGCGATTCCGTGCGGCCGGTGATCGAAGCCGGGCTCGTCGACCTGGTCGAGTTCGGTCACCGGATCACGGACGAGATCGTGCTCGAACCCACGCCGGGCCATTCGCCGGGACACCAGAGTGTGCACATCACGTCGCAGGGTCACGAGGCGCTGATCACCGGCGACGTGATGCACCATCCGGTGCAGACGTGTGAGCCCGATTGGGAGAGCAGCTTCGACTCGGATGTCGATGCGGCACGCGCCATGCGGCGGGAGGTGTTGGCTCGATATGCGGGCACGGACGTGCTCGTTATCGGGACCCACTTCGCGGGGCCGGGTGCCGGCCGTATCGTCGCCGACGGCGACGCCTGGCGCTTGGAAGTCTGAGTCGGTTCAATCGGCCGCGGGCGGCGACTCGCGCCCCGCGGCCAGCCGGAAGCCCGCGACGAGGTCACGCAGGCCGGCCTCGGTCTCCGCATCGCACGCTCGGATCCGAGGTCGCATGAGAAAGTCGGTCGCGCCCGCGGCGATCAACGGCGGGACCTGGGTCATGGTGCGCTCGATGTCGAAGGTGCCGTCGTCCATCGCGAAGACACGCAGGTTGGCGACGACCTGGAGCCCGTCGGGTGACGCCCCCGCAGCGGCGATCCGCGCTCGCATCTCCGGGATCGAACGTTCGAGATCGGTGGCATCCTCGCCCCATGGGATCCATCGGCGGCCGAAGCGACTCACGCGTCGCACCACCGGGGCGTTGATCCTCCCGCTCACCCAGATCGGCACACCGAAGGGCTGGTGCGGCTTCGGCATCATATGGATCCGTTCGAAGTCGAGCTCCGGAGACCGGTACTGCGCAGTGGATTGGGTCCACAACGCGGAACAGACCTCGAGGGTGTGGTCGAGCATCCGCCCGCGCCCATCGAAGTCGAGTCCGGCGGCCTCGTACTCCTCGCGCTGCCAGCCGACGCCGACCCCGAGGTCGAGTCTTCCGCCGGACAAGACGTCGAGGGTTGCCGCGGCCTTGGCCAGCACGACCGGCCGGCGGAGCGCGGCAATCAGGATTCCGGTGGCGAGGCGCACGCGCGTCGTGGTCCCGGCGATCACGCTGAGCGTCGTGAGTGGCTCGAGCCAGTGCCCGTCGGGTCCGGTCGGCTGGCGGCCGCCGGACTGACCTCCCACCTCCGGTCGGGCGTACGCGTCGAGGGCCTCCCCGAACACGACGTGGTCGGAGACCACGAGCCGGTCGATACCGACGCGGTCGTACAGTCGGGCCGTGTCGAGCATGGACGACCAGTCGGCGGGTGGTCTTTCCGCGAACGTGACCAGCGCGGCCGACAGTTGTGGGGAGGGCACTTCCGGGGAACCCGATGTCATGTCGGCGGGACCGGACGGGGGATGATGGAGATCGACGGGGTCGAGAGCGTCGCGCCGCCGCGAAGGACGGCGTCGACCATACCGACGAGATCGTCGACGTCAATGAGTGATCCGCTCAGGAGGTTTCGTTCCAGCCAGATGGGGAACAGCTCCGCCGCGAGATCCATGTCCCATTCGGCGGTGAACTGCGTCTGTGAGTCGCCCTCGCCCCCGGTGCAATCGCCGACGATCACCCGCGTGAAGCCAATGCCCGGGTGCTCGGAACGCCAGGCCTCGACGAGCTTGTCGAGTGCCGCCTTGCTCACGGCGTAGGCGCCGAGTCCCGGCCAGGGTGGTGTCACGGACGCGCTGACCGAGGAGAGGTAGACGGCGGTTCCGGCCGACGTCGTGAGCGCGTCCATGGCCGCACGGGTCACGAGCGCGGCACCGATCACATTGGTGTCGAATGCGCGTCGCCACGTCGCCGCGTCGGTGTCGATGAGCCGGGCCAGGGGCCCGATTCCCGGCGCGTACACGAGTGCGTCGATCCCTCCGAGGCCCGCAATCGCCTCGGCGATTGCCGAAGTGCAGGAGTCCTCGTCGGTGACGTCACACGGGATGGCCAGCGTCGCGCCGCCCGCCTCCCTGGCGGCGTCCTCGAGTTGTCGACGCCGCCGCGCGAGCAGCGCGACCTGCGCACCGCGGCGAGCGAGGCCCACCCCGATGCAGCGCCCCAACCCGCTCGACCCGCCGACGATCACGGTACGCATGCCCGGCCCTCAGCCGCCGAGGCCGTGGAGGCAGAACTCCCACGTCTCTTCGGCCGTGAGTCGCAGCCGCGGATTCTCGACGAGCCGGTTCCCGAACCAGCTGTACATCACGCTCTGCTGGAGGAGTGCGGCGGCGCGTCGCGTGTCTGCGACCTGGATCGCGCCGGCGTCGGCGGCCGCGTCGATGAGTTCGATCAACAGATGCGAGACCGGCGCGAGTGCCGCGCGGATTCGCTTGGAGTGATCGGTCGTGAGGTGCATCGAGAACTCGGAGATGGCCCGACGGTTGTGGGCGCCGCGCTTGCGGGGCGTCTCGGCGGGATCGCACCATTCGTGCAGGCGGATCGTGAACGCTCGGAGCTGCGCGAGCGGAACGGTTTCGGCGTCGACGGCGAGCTGGATGTCTGCTCCCGCCTCGCGCACGGTCTCCTCGAACAACGCGAGCACGAGTTCGTCCTTGCCGGTGAAGTATTCGTAGAAGCCACGGAGGGACTGCTTCGACCGGTCGATCACCTCCTGAATCGTGAACTCCGTCGTGCCCTTCTCGTCGATCAGCTCGAAGGCGGCATCGAGGTATCGCTGGGCCCGCTGCTCGGCGCGTGAGCGGGCCGCGGTCAGACTCTTGGCGACGGCACGCTCGCGCCAACCCGGTTCGATTGCATCGACGGCTTCGACTCCGGCCATGGTGGGCCCGCTTTCGGTCTGGATCTGCCGACCCGTTCGCCGGGTGGTCTCCTTCGATAATACCGCTCTCAGAGATTCGCAACCCAGGGCGTTCGAGCTGGCATATGGCGTTTCCGTCTTGTGGTGAACGACGTTCTCGAATAGCGTCGGCGGGCATCGAGTCGTTGGGCACCGAAAGCGAGTGATCGTGAGCACGGAACTCAGCCGCGACCAGCTCTACATCGATGGTCAGTGGGTCGACGGGTCGGGCGACGACGAGGTCGTGGTCGTGAACCCGGCGACCGAGGAGACCATCGGCCGCGTGCCGCAAGCGTCGGTGGCCGACATCGACCGGGCCGTGGACGCGGCGCGCCGGGCGGCCGATGACGGACCGTGGTCCCGGATGGCGCCGCGAGACCGATCGCAGGCGTTGATGCGCTTCACTCAGGAGGTGGCGAACCGACGAGCGGAGCTCGTCGACCTGATCATCGCCGAGGCCGGGTGTGCCCGCCCCTTTGCTCAGGCGCTCCAGTTCGATACGCCGCTGAGGTACGCACAGTGGTTCGCGGAGCGTGCCGCGAGCTTCCCGTACGAGGAGCCGCTCCCGCCCCAGGTGTCCGCGCGGGGCCTCGGCCAAGGGGTGATCCGCAAGGAGCCGATCGGTGTCGTCGCGGCGATCACGCCGTTCAACTTCCCGCTGTATCTCAACCTGGTGAAGATCATCCCTGCCCTTGCGATGGGCAACACCGTGGTGCTCAAGCCGTCGCCGTACACGCCGCTCGAAGCGCTCGTGCTCGGCGAGATCGCCGACGCGGCCGAACTGCCGGCCGGTGTGCTCAACGTGGTGACCGGCGACGTCGAGGCGAGTGAGCACCTCACGATGCACCCGGCGATCGACATGGTGAGCTTCACCGGATCGGACGCGGTCGGAAAGCGCATCATGGGACAGGCGGCGGAGGGATTGAAGAAGGTCCTGCTGGAGCTGGGTGGCAAGTCGCCGAATATCGTCTTCGCCGGCTCCGACCTCGACAAGTTCGCGGCATCCGCCGCGACCGGATTTACGATTCATGCCGGTCAGGGGTGTGCGTTGCCGACTCGGATCCTGGCCGAACGCAGCGTGTACGACGACGTCGTCGCGCGAATGGCGGCGATCCTCGGGAAGATCAACGTCGGCGATCCGACTGATTCCAAAGTGATGATGGGCCCGCTGATCCACGCGGCCCAGCGCGACCGGGTCGAGCGCTACGTCGGCGTCGGTCTCGCCGAGGGTGCACGGCTCGCCTGTGGTGGCGGACGACCTGACGGCCTCGAGCGTGGGTTCTTTTTCGAGCCCACGCTCTTTGCAGACGTCGACAACGCCATGACGATCGCGCAAGACGAGATTTTCGGTCCGGTCGGTGTCGTCGTGCCCTTCGAGAACGAGGAGGACGCGGTCAGGATCGCCAACGACAGCCGGTACGGACTCGCCGCGTCGGTCTGGCACCCGCACGCGACCCGCGCCTACGAGCTCGCGGCGGAGCTCCGCGCCGGGACGGTGAGTATCAACGGCGGCGGCGGCGGGCCCAACTCCTGGGGACCGTTCGGTGGCTACAAGCAGTCGGGGATCGGACGAGAGTTCGGCGACTACGGACTCCTCGAGTACGCGCAGCTCAAGACCGTCACCTGGTCGGCCGGCCGGCAGTAGCGGTCGGGAGCTCGGGATGTCATCGCCGGACGAGACGTTCCGCCACGAGTTTCGATCGTGGCTGTCCGAGCACGCCCCTCCCACCATCGGTGCGGCGACGACCCGAGCCGAGGCCGAGTGCCTGCGCGAGTGGCAACGGACACTGCACGGCGGGCGTTGGGTCGGGATCCACTGGCCCGCCGAGTTCGGGGGGCGGGGCGCGTCGCCGACCCAGGTCGTCATCTCCAACGAGGAGTTGGCCCGAGCCGGTGCCCCCCCGCTCCTCGGCCGTGCGGGAGTGACCTTGGTCGGGCCGACCCTGATCGCCCACGGCACGCCCGCCCAGCGGGACCGGTGGATGCCGAGGATTCTCTCGGGCGCCGACGTGTGGTGCCAGTTGTTCAGTGAGCCCGGCGCAGGAAGCGATCTCGCGAATCTCACGACTCGCGCGGAGAAGCGAGGGAGCTGCTACCGAGTCACCGGCCAGAAGGTGTGGTCCTCGTACGCCGAGTTCGCCGACTTGGGCATCTGTCTGGCGCGCACCGACCCCGCCGCACCCCCGCACCGAGGTATCTCGATGATCGCGATCCCGATGGACGCGGCCGGCGTCGAAATCCGCCCGCTCCGCCAGATCACCGGCGCGCTCGATTTCAACGAGGTGTTCCTCGACGACGTCTCGGTGCCCGTCGAGTACCTGATCGGCCCGGAACACGGCGGATGGCAGGTCGCGAACACGACCCTTGCCAACGAGCGCGGCGCGTCGTTCATTTGGAACCAGCAACTCGCGCACGAGTTGGCGTTGCGCGACCTCGTGACGAGTTGCGTCCGTCAGGGTCTGAACGCCGACCCGGTGGTGCGTCAGGCGCTGGCCCAATCGTGGATCGAGTCCGAGATCTTCCGGCTGCACAATGCCCGCACGTTGTCCCGAATCGCTCGGGGCGAGCCGATCGGGAGTGAGTCCAGTCTGGTGAAGTTGTTCTGGGCGCAGTCGAGCCAGCGCCTGCAGGAAGCCGCGATCGCGGCGCTGGGTCCCGTTGGGCTGCTCATGGCGGACGACGGCGACGCGGTCGACGGAGGCCGATGGGCGCACGATCTGCTCTCGACCCGGGCGAACTCGATCATGGGCGGCACCAGCGAGATCCAGCGCACGATCATCGGGGAGCGGCTGCTCGGACTTCCGCGGGAGCCTCGGGCATGAGTGCACCGCCGACCCCGGGCTTCGTTGATCCTTCCGACCTGGTGGATCCCGCCCGGTACGCGCGCAACGGCTATCCGCATGCGCTCTGGACCCGATTGCGGGCCGAAGCCCCGGTCGCGCGCATCGAGGCACCGGGCTTCGAGCCATTCTGGGCGATCACCAAACATGCCGATATCCAGCTGATTTCCTCGCAGCCGGTGCGGTTCTCGAGTGCTCGGGGAATCACGCTCGCCCGCGCGGGAGCCGTGATGGGGACCCCACCGGAGATGGTGGTCATGCTGGACCCGCCGCGCCATCAACCGATGCGGCGGGTTGCGAACGCGCGGTTCACGCCGCGCGCGGTTCGGGCCCGACGCGACGATGTCGAACGAATCGCCGTCGAGATCCTCGATGCCGCCGCGACGGGTGGCGACTTCGTGGAGTGCGACTTCG
This sequence comes from Acidimicrobiia bacterium, assembly GCA_016650415.1. Lineage (GTDB taxonomy): Bacteria > Actinomycetota > Acidimicrobiia > IMCC26256 > JAENVU01 > JAENVU01. Next base: position 10,158 of record JAENVU010000354.1, on the reverse strand, counting down.
TCGAGCGAATCGCCGCGCCGCTCCCGCTGGGGGTGGTCGCGTGGATGCTCGGCGTCCCTGCGCCGGACTGGTCGAAGCTGTCCCGATGGACCAACGAGGTGATCGGGAATAACGATCCCGAGTACCGCCGCGAAGGGGAGAAGCCGGGTCACACCATCAGGCGGGCGCGGGGTGAGCTCCATGAGTACTTCGAAGCGCTCATTGCGCAGCGCCGGCGCGCCCCGGAGGACGATCTGGTCAGCGATTTGATCGCCGGCCGGATCGACGGAACTCCCCTGACCGAAGAACAGCTGGTCGTGTACTGCGAACTCCTCGTCGAGGCCGGCAACGAGACCACTCGGAACGCCATCAGTGGCGGGCTCCTCGCCTTCTGTGAGTACCCGGACGAGTGGGCGAGGCTGCGTGCCCACCCCGAGCTGTTGCCCGACGCGGTGGAGGAGATCCTGCGGTGGGTCTCGCCGATCAGTCACTTCACCCGTACCGCCACCGAGGACTGCGAAATCCGCGGCGTGCCGATTCGGGCCGGTGACCAACTCGCGCTGTATTTCGCGTCGGCGAATCGCGACGAGGAGGTCTTCGACGATCCGTTCACGTTCCGTATCGATCGCCGGCCCAACCCTCACCTTGCGTTCGGCTTCGGTGAACACTTCTGCATGGGTGCGCACCTCGGGCGCGTCGAGCTCGAGACGATCTTCCGGCACCTCCTCGCCCGCTTGCAGGCGTTCGAGGGTTCGGGGCCGATCGAACGGTTGGAATCGGCGGTCAACGGCAGTATCAAACACTTACCGCTCCGCTACCGACTGGCGTAGCCGGGGCCAGAGAGGGGACACGATGGAGTTACGACCGTTCGGCCGGACCGGCTTGGACGTCTCGGCGATCGGCTTCGGCTGCTGGGAGATCGGTGGCGGGTACGGCGACATCGAGGAAGAGGAGTTCGTCCGCGCCATCGGTCGCTCGCTCGACCTCGGCGTGAACTGTTTCGACACGGCCGAGGGCTACGGCATGGGTGCCTCGGAGCGAGCGCTCGGTGCCGCGCTCGGCTCCCGCCGGGACGAAGCGATCATCGTCTCGAAGTTCGGGATGAACTATCGCGACAAGCCCAACCTGCGCGACAGCAGCCGGGAGCGCGTTCTGGCGTCGATCGACAAGACGCTCACGAACCTCGGTACCGACCACGTCGACGTCTACCTCGTGCACTGGCCCGACCGCGAGACGCCGTTCGAGGAGACCATGGCGGCGCTGCACGAGATCGTCGCGGCGGGCAAGGTGCGCTTCGTCGGGCTGTCGAACTTCCGGCCCGAGGAGATCGAGGCCTGCATGGCCGTGCGGCGGGTCGACGTCGTCCAATACGGCTGGAACATGTTCGACCGAAGGATGCAGTCGGAGATCCTCCCGTACTGCGCCGAGCACGGTATCGGTTTCATGGCCTACGGCTCGCTCGCATTCGGCCTGCTCACGGGCACGTTCACCGAGGACCACGATTTCGGCGGCGCCGACTGGCGCGCACGGCAGGGAAACATGGGCGCGATCAAGATGTTCGGAGCGCTGTTCGGCCCGGAGAAGTTCCCCGACAACGTGCGCGCGGTCGAGGAACTCAAGGGCGTGGCTGCGCGCTACGACCGGAGCCTCCCGCAGCTCGCGCTGCGTTGGGCCGTATCGCATCCCGCGGTCAGCACCGCGCTCGTCGGGTGTCGCACCGTGGCCGAGGTGGAGGACAACGTCGGCGCGGTGGGTTGGTCCATCACCGACGACGACCTGGCCGAGATCGACGCGATCTTTGCCCGTCACGGCGTGGACACGACGCCGGACTTCTGGATCGAGGAAGCGCCGAGAGCGGCAACGGCATGAGCGGCGGCGAGCTCGCGGGCAAGGTCGCAATCGTGACCGGCGGAGCCGGGGGCATCGGGCTGGCGATGGTCGAGCGCTTCGTCGCCGAAGGTGCCAGCGTCGTCATCGCCGACACCAACGTCGAGGCCGGACGCGCCGCGGCGGAGCAGCTCGGTCCGACTGCGGCGTTTGCCGCCACCGATGTCGCGCGCGCCGAGGAGGTGCAGGCCGCGGTCGATCTCGCGGTGGATCGGTTCGGCGGGCTGCACGTGATGTGCAACAACGCCGGGATCGGCGGCTCGCTCCGGCCGTTCCTCGACGACGATTTCGCCGACTTCGACCGCGTGATGTCGGTGAACGTCCTCGGCGTCATGGTCGGGATGCAGCGCGCGGCCCGGCACATGGCCGAGCATGGTGGCGGCGCGATCGTGAACACGACCTCGATCGGTGGCATCAACGCAGGCAGCGCGGTGATGGCCTACCGGGCGTCGAAGGCGGCGGTGATCCATCTCACTCGGTCGGTTGCCATCGAGCTCGCCGGTCAGGACATTCGAGTCAACTGCATTGCGCCGGCGCACATCCCGACTGCGATCAACGCCGCGTTCGACCAATCGGTGATCGTCGAGGTCATGCAGCCGCTCCAGCGCATCGGCAGTCCCGAGGACGTCGCGAACGTCGCGCTCTTCCTGGCGAGTGACCGCGCCGCGCAGATCACCGGCGTCGTCCTCCCTGTCGACGGTGGCACGACCGCGGGCGTTCGCGCCGAGTCGATGCGCGCCCTCCTGATGGACCGCCTGTGAGCGCAGAGTTGGTGGTCCGTGGGGGGACGGTCCACGATGGCACCGGCGCGCCCGGTCGGCCTGCCGACGTCGCGATTACCGATGGCGTGATCTGCGACATCGGCTCCAACCTGCGTGGCGCCCGGGAGCTGGACGCATCGGGGTGTGTCGTCGCGCCCGGATTCATCGACATTCACACGCACTACGACGCCCAGGTGTTCTGGGACCCGGCGCTGCGACCGTCGTCCTTCCACGGGGTCACGACAGTCGTCGCGGGCAACTGTGGATTCACGATCGCGCCGGCGCGCCGGGATCATCACGACCTGATCGTCGGCACCCTCGAGAACGTCGAGGACATGGACCCGGCGACTCTGCACGCGGGCATCGAGTGGGATTTCGAAACCTTCCCCGAGTACCTCGATCTGGTGGGCCGGCGCGGGACGGCGATCAACTTCACCGCGTACATCGGGCATTCCGCGTTGCGGGTGTACGCGATGGGGGAGGCGGCGTACGAGCGCGCCGCGACACCCGCCGAGATCGCGCGCATGTGCGACCTGGTGCGCGACGCGATCGCGATTGGCGCCGCCGGGTTCTCCACCAGCTTTTCGTTCGCGCACCGCGGCGTGGATGGCAAACCGGTGCCGAGTCGCTTCGCCGCCGCCGACGAGGTCGAGGCGCTGTTCCGGGCGGCTGGGGATGCCGGCAAGGGGGTCGTCCTCATCACGCCTGGCGATCAGTGCAGCTACGAGGATGTCTACGCGTGGCAGCCGAAGATCGGCCGACCGTTCACGTATCCGCTCTTCGCGAGTCCGAACGGGAAATACCTCACGCCGCTCGGACTCCACGAGCAAGGTATCGCCGCCGGCGCCCGGGTGTGGCCGCAGGTGACGCCGCGGCCGCTGACGATGCAGTTCACCCTCGCCGACCCGTACAGCCTGAACACGGGAGCGGTGTTCGGCGAACTCCTCAAGGTCGGCCGCAGCGTCCGGCTGGCCGCATACCGCGATACTGAGTGGCGCGCGCTGGCCGCCGCCGATCTCGAGAACTCACCGATGAGGCCACGTTGGGAAACCTTCGAGGTGTCGGAGTCGGCGCGGTTCCCGGAGTTGGAGGGTCGGCGCGTCGCAGACCTCGCGGCCGAGCGCGAGGTGACCCCACTCGACGTGATGTGCGACCTCGCGGTTGCCGAGGATCTGGAGACCCGATTTCGCGCCTACATCGCCAATGACGACGTCGCCGCAGTGTCGGGGCTCCTCACCCACGAACAGGTGGCGCTCGGACTCTCCGACGCCGGCGCCCATGTGGACCAACTCTGCGATGCGCCGCTTCCCACCGACCTCCTTGGTAGCTGGGTACGCGAACGTGGTGTCCTGACCGTCGAGCAGGCCGTACACAAACTCACCGGGGAACCCGCCGACCTGTTCGGCTTCGTACGGCGTGGCCGCGTGCGCGAGGGCTACTGGGCCGACATGTGTGTCTTCGACCCCGACACTGTCGGACCGGGACCGACGCGTCGGGTGCGCGACTTTCCCGCGGATGCCGAGCGACTGACCGCCGAGGAACCGACGGGGGTCCGGCACGTGTTGGTCAATGGCACGCCCATACGGATCGACGGCGAGCAGCTCGCCACGGCGCGCCCCGGGATGCGGCCCGAGACCGCCTGACCGCGCGGCCGGGGACCGCGGCCTACGGGGTGTGGACCGGCATCGATTCCCAGCCCCGTACGGTCGACGTCTGAGCGAGCCGCGCGCCGGCCTCGTCGACGTCCCATTCCGGGAAGCGGTTGAGTACCTCGTCGAGGGCGATTCGCCCCTCGAGGCGTGCCAGCGCGGCGCCGAGGCAGAAGTGGATGCCGAAGCCGAACGTCAGGTGCGGGTGGATCTCGCGATGGATGTCGAACTGCTCGGGGAAAGGCCAGCGCCGATCGTCGTGGTTCGCCGCGCCGATGAGGAACAGCATGATGCTGCCCTCCGGAACCGTCGTGCCGTAGTGCTCGACGTCGCGGGACAGGCACCGCCCGACGTACGGCGCGGGTGACTCGTACCGGAGGAGTTCTTCGATCGCCGCCGGGAGAAGTGCGCGGTCCGCAACCAGCTCGCGCCGCTGATCCGGATGCGCGGCCAAGACCTTGCCCATCCAGCCGATCAATCGGGTCGTGGTCTCGTTGCCGGCACCGGCGATCACGGTCACGTAGAGGAGGACCTCCTCACGCGTCAGCCGGCGAACGGTTCCCGTTTCGTCCTCGAACTCGGCCTGGAGCATCTCCGTCATGAGGTCGTCCGAGGGGTGGTCCGCGCGCCAGTCGATGTAGTCCGCAAACATTTCGCCGCTCAAGACGTCCGCGGCGGACGTCTGCATCGGCTGGCCGGCCTCGGTCCGCAGGTTGGCGTCGACCCGATCGCGGATTGCCTCCTGGTCCTGCTCCGGGATGCCGAGCAGCATGCCGATCGTGCGCATGGGCATCTGCGCCCCCAGGTCGCCGACGAAGTCGAGGCCGCCGGTACCCACGAGAGGGTCGAGACTGCGGGCACAGAACTCGCGGATCTTGGGTTCGAGTTCGGCGACCCGATTGGGGGTGAACACTCGCGACAACAGGCTGCGGTGGACGGTGTGGATCGGCGGATCCTCGAAGATGATCACGCCCGATGGGATCTCGATCTCCGCCTTGATCAACTCGAGGATCGCACCGCGTCCGGAAATGTAGGTCTTCGCATCGCGCAGGCCTCGCTCCACGTCTTCGAAGCGGCTGAGCGCAAAGAAGTCGTGCTGCTCGTTGCGATAGAGCGGTGCGTCGTCGCGGAGGCGGCGGAACACCGGGTAGGGGTCGGCGTTGATCTCGACGTCGTACGGGTCGTACGACACGTGGTTCGTGCTGGTCGCGGTCATGGGGTCTGCTCCCTATCGTGATGGGCGAATGGTTCGGAAGAATGAGCGGAGGTCGTCGACGAAGAGTTCCGGCTGTTCCATCGCGGCGAAGTGGCCGCCCCGGGGGAGGTCGGCCCAACGGGTCACGTGGTATTGCCGCTCGACCCACGCTCGCGGGAGTCGGAGGGGCTCCTTCGGGTAGCGCGCGATGCCGGTGGGAACCGTGACGGTGGGGAGCGTCTCCCGACTGAGTCTCGTCTCGCGGTAGAGGCGCATCGACGACGTGATCGTTCCGGTCACCCAGTACATCATCACGTTGGTGAGCAATTGGTCGCGCGAGAAGGTCTGCTCGGGGTGACCGTCGCAGTCGCTCCAGGTGCAGAACTTCTCCACGATCCACGCGAGCAGGCCCGCGGGGGAGTCCGTGAGGGCAGCCCCGAGCGTCTGCGGCTTGGTTCCTTGTTCGCTCGCGTAGCCCGATTCCTCTCGACGGAAGTCCGCCAGCGCGGCGAGGTCAGCCTGCTCGGCGGCGCTGAGTGGCACCTCGTCGGTGGGAGGATCCGCGAGCGGCATGTTGAGGTGGATCGCCGTGCAATGGGCCGCGTCCCACGCACCGATTCGCGTCGTCGCCTGCGCACCCCAGTCGCCGCCCTGCGCGACGTAGTCGTCGTAGCCCAGCTTCGCCATCAGGTCGATGAACGCGCGGGCGATCCGTGCGATATCCCAGCCCGGCTCGGTCGTCGGTCCCGAGAATCCGTAGCCCGGGAGCGACGGCGCCACCACGTGGAAGGCGTCGTCCCCGGTGCCTCCCCACGCTTCCGGATCGGTGAGTCGCGGAATCACGTCGAGGAACTCGACGATCGAGCCGGGCCAACCGTGGGTCAGCAGGAGGGGGAGCGCGTCGGCGTGGCGTGAGCGGGCGTGAAGGAAGTGGATCGGCTGACCGTCGATACGAGTGGTGAACTGATCGAAACGGTTGAGGGCGGCCTCCTGGGCCCGCCAGTCGTACCCGTCCTGCCAGTAGGTCGTCAGGTCGCGCAGATATGCGGTCGGGACGCCGTCCTGCCATCCGGCTTCGTCGAAGGAGCCGGAGAAGCGAGTCCGCGAAAGCCGGTCGCGCAGGTCGGCGAGGATCCGTTCGTCGACGTGGATCCGGAATGGTTCGATCGGTTCCGTCATTGCCCTCTCCTTGGTCGTACCCGTCGCACGGCCATCACATGATCGGGTCGAACTCCAGATAGAGATGGGTCAAGCCGTGGAGCAGGAAGATCGGCATGTAGTCGTAGCGGCGGTCGTCGGGTGGCCCGTGCTCGGCTTCGGAGATCCGGATGTCGGTGGTGCGGTCGAGGAGACGTTCGATGCTCACGCGGGCCTCGGATCGGGCCAGCGGAGCGCCGGCGCAGGTGTGGATCCCGTGTCCGAACGCCAGATGCTGGCGGGCGTTGGGCCGTTCCACCTGCAGTTCGTCGGGATTCTCGAATCGCTCAGGGTCGCGGTTGGCCCCGCCGTTGACGACCATCAGCGTGGTACCGGCGGGAAGGTCGACGCCGCCGAGTGTCGTCGTGGTACGCGAGAGCCGGAACTCGCCCTGAATGGGACTCTCGAGTCGCAGCATCTCCTCGATGAAGTTCGGGATGAGTTCGCGCCGAGTGCGCAGTAACCGCTGGAGATCAGGTCGCTCACCGATGACCTGCAGGGCCGCCGAGAGGAGACGGACCGTGGTCTCCTGACCGGCGACGAACAGGTTCGCCGCGATCAGGGCGACGTCATGCACATCCGGTGTCGAACCGTCGGGGTAGGTCGCGGTGGCGAGACCGGTCATGACCTCGTCGCGCGGGTCACGCCGACGGTCCTCGATGTAGGCCGTGAATTGCTCGTAGAGGAACTCCAGCGGTCGGTGCTCGAGTTCGCCGCCTTTCGTGAGTTCGGTCGGGCTGCTGAGTTTCGATCGGAACGTCTGGCGGTCGCCCTCCGGGACTCCGAGGAGATCCGCGATCACGAGCAGTGTGTACGGCGCGGCGTACTCGCCGATGAACTCGCACCGGCCGTTGGCGATGAACTCGTCGATCTGGCGATCGGCGAGGGTCCACATGAACTCCTCGTTCTCCTTCAGCCGTTTCGGTGTGATCAGTCGCATCATCAAGGCACGTTGCCGAGTGTGCTTGGGGGGATCGAAGGTGGGCAACTGGTCACTGAACGGCAACTCGTCGCGATGCGCGTCGATGAGTTCGCTGACGTCGTCACCCTCGAGCGGGACCGGGAATCCCGGGAACGGACCGCTGACCGAGTTGCACGAGGAGAAGGTCGCCGGGTCGCTGTACACCGCGATCGCCTCGTCGAACCCGGTCACCATCACGACATCGTGATGGGCCTCGCGCTGCACCGGGCACTGGTCGCGGAGGTGTCGGAGGTACGTGTACGGATCGGCGGGAAGTGCCGGATCGGTGAAATAGTCAACGGCGTCGAAGTCCGTCATGAGCTGCCCTGCATGGCCGTACCCCCGGAGCGGTGTGGAAATGGCATTTTCATCTGCTGATAGTCATCCTATAATCCGATGCGCAGCAGTATCACGCCGTGCACGAGTACGGCGTGAGCTCGGAAATCGGTCCATCGGGGGGTGCGCTGATGCGCGGACGTGGTGTGCGGCAAATGCTCGGGGTGGTCTGCGTGCTCGGCCTGGTGGCCGCGGCGTGCGCCAACGAGTCCTCATCGAAATCGAGCCCGTCGACCTCAGGCCCGACGGCCACCGTCGACCAGCCGGGGGTGACCAAGACCGAGATCCGGGTCGGTGGTGTCGCTTCGATCAGCAATCCACTGAACGCGCCGTACGCCGACATCTTCGACGGCGTGAAGGCGTACTTCGCCATGGTGAACAACGGTGGGGGCATCTACGGACGCAAGCTGGCCGTCGTCGCGGAGCGTGACGACCAGATCTCCCAGAACCTCCGTGAGGTCCAGGGCCTCGTCAACGAGGACAACGTGTTCGCGGCGGTCGGTATGGCGACGATCTTCGACTTCAGCGGGGCATCCGAACTCGAGCAGAAGGGCATCCCGACCTTCGGTTGGAACATCAACACCGACTGGAACCGATCGAACTTCTTCGGCAACCTCGGCGCGCTCTGCATCGGGTGCGTGTCCGTCGAGGTGCCGTGGATCGCGCAGGAACTCGGAAAGAAGACCGTCGGCGTGATCACCTACGGATCGGTCGACAACGCCAACAAGTGTGGTGAGGGCATCAAGAAGTCGCTGGAGAAGTATCCGAGCGCCAAGGTCGGTTACTACTCGAGCGCTCACGCGTTCGGCGACGTTGACTACAGCGTGGATGTTCAGAAGATGAAGGAAGCGAATGTGGACCTCATCACCACGTGCATGGACACCAACGCGGTGTTGGCGATCCAGAAGGAGGTCCGGGCCCAGAACCTCGACGCGATCCAGTATCTGCCGAATGGATACGACCAGGAGTTCATGAAGGCCAACGGCGCGTTCTTCGAGAACTCGATCGTGCGGGTTCCGTTCGTCCCGTTCGAGACGACGCCCCGACCGAAGGGGCTGGACGACTATCTGCGGTGGATGAAGAAGCAGAACAAGACGCCGAACGAATACACGACCTACGGCTGGATCAACGGCGCCATGCTCGTCGAGGGTCTGCGAGCGGCCGGGCCGAACTTCACTCAGCAGAAGGTCATCGACGAACTCAACCAACTCACGAACGACACGGCAGGTGGGATGCTGTCGGGCATCGACTGGACCACCCAGCACGCCGAGAATCGACCGCTGCTCGGCTGCTCCGCCTACGTCAAGGTCGTGAACGGCAAGTTCGTCTCGGCGTTCGTTCCCAAGGGCAAGGTGTTCCTGTGTTTCCGACGGGACGCCGATCTCACCACAAAGGTCGTGTACAAGTAGCGCCCGACGGTTCCGGCCGAGGTCGTGTCGGTTCAGCCGGCGCCGATTCCGCCGCCACCGCCCCCGCCCCCGCCGCCACCCGAGAAGCCGCCGCCTCCACCGGATCCGCTCGACTGTGGCGTGAACGACGAGGTCGAGCCGGCGATGCCACTGGAGAAGTTGCCGATCGACGCGAACCCGGCGCCCGGATGGGTGCCGACGTACCACGGGGCGAATTGCGCCTGTTCCTCGGCGGGGAGCCGCGCCGCGAGTCCGGCCGCGAGTTCCTCGCTGACGCCGAGCGCCGCGGCGTACACGAGGTAGCGCTCCCACAGGATCAGGTGACCGACGGGCGCGTCCGCCAGTTGTGAGAAGTCCCGCAAATAGTTGCGGACGCCCTTCCACTCCAGGAAGCGTTGGTGACCCTCCGGGCTGCGTTGACGCAGGAGCGGTGTGAGCGCGAGTTGGATTCCGGCCCACGCGACCGCGATGACGCCGACGAGCCACGCGCGCAGGCTCAGTGCCCCGAAGCCGGCGAGGCCGACGAGCGCCGCGGCACCGATGTTGAGGAGGAACGGCTTGGACCGGCCGCCGTTGATGTAGCGGCGATTGCGCAGGCTGGTCGACGCGTTGGCCTTGAAGGATTTCCAGCGGCTCAAGGCCTCGGTCTGATGCTTGCGCGCGTACTTCGAGATCTCCGACTGCATGACCGGCGACCCCGCCGCGAACACCTGGTCGAGCACGGTGCGCTCGAACGCGAGCAACGAGCCGCGGTCGAGGTTCGTGGCCGTCATCTCGTAGTCGG
>JAENVU010000353.1 GCA_016650415.1 Acidimicrobiia bacterium | reverse complement strand
TGTCGTCGTGGCCAATCTCGACGATCTCGCAGTGGTGGACGCCGTGCGCGACGCGCCGGGCCGCGTGGTCGGATTCGCACTGGCGACCACGCGGCCCGGCACGGTCACGTGGGTCCATGGCCGTCTCCTCGACGCCGACGGTGCGCCCATCGACATGGACCTGGACGGAGACTCGCTCGCGCCCCACGAGCGGGCCAATATCGCCGCGGCGGCCGCGGCGGCGGGACTCGTCGGCGCGTCACATGAGGGAATCGCCCTGGCCCTGGCGAACTTCACGAGGCTCCACCACCGGACTGAGCTGGTCGGTAAGGCTGACGGGGTGCTCTATGTCGATGACTCGAAGGCGACGAACCCGCATGCCGCGGTGGCGGCGATCCGCGGGTACCGCCAGGTCGTGCTCCTCGCGGGCGGCGAGAGCAAGGGCGTCGATCTCGGCGCCCTGCGCGTGGTCGCAGACCGGGTTCGGGCCGTCGTCGCCATCGGCGACACTCCCGAAGAGGTCGAGAGCGCCTTCGCGGGGGCCGTGCCGGTGACCCGTGCCGCGAGCATGCGCGATGCGGTGCGGACCGCCGCCGAGCTCGCGACCGAGGGTGACGTCGTGTTGCTCTCGCCCGCCTGCGCATCGTTCGATTGGTACGACGGGTACGCGGCCCGAGGCGAGGCATTCGATCGTGAAGTCCAGGACCTGATCGCGGAACGGAACCCGTCGTGAGTCTCGTCGCCGGTTCGCAGTCGGTGCGACCGTTGGCGCGCGTGCGCCGATGGTGGAACGCGACCCCGAACGTTCGCACGCCGAACTCGGTGCTCCTGGTGTTGAGCGTCGCGGTCCTCAACGCGATCGGTCTGGTGATGGTGCTGTCGGCCTCGTCGATCGAGTCGATCGACCTGCATCAAGGCAGTCCGTGGTGGTTCTTCGAGCGTCAGATCGTCTGGACCGTGCTCGCGACCATCGGCTTCGTCGTGGCCTCGCGATTCGACTACCGCCGCTGGCGTTCGTACACCGGCCCTCTGCTCGGTGTCGCGTTCGGTCTGCTCTTCATCGTCTTGATCCCCGGGGTGGGGATCTATGCGGACGGCGCCCGGCGCTGGATCGGGTACGGCCAGTTCCGCGTCCAGCCGTCGGAGATCGCGAAGTTGGCGTTGCTCGTCTACGCCGCGGATGTGCTGACCCGGCGGCAAGCGGTCCTGCACGATTGGCGGCAATCGGTGCGGCCGGTGGTCCTGGTGCTCGCCGGGATCGGCGTGCTGGTCATGGCCGAACCGGACCTCGCCTCGATGATGGTCATCGGCGTCATCGCGATGGCCACGCTCATCGCGGCCGGCGTCCGGCTTCGCCACCTCGGCGTGCTGGCCGGGGCCGCCGCGGCCGGCGTGACCATGTTCGCCCTCGTGGTTCCGTGGCGACGGGCGCGCATGCTGGCGTTCCTCGACCCGTGGCACGACCGGGCGAACACCGGCTACCAAGTCGTCCAGTCGCTCATCGCCACCGGGAGCGGTGGGTGGACCGGCGTGGGGCTCGGAGCGGGCCGGTCGAAGTGGGGTTTCCTGCCGGCCGCCCACACCGACTTCATCTTCGCCGTCATCGGTGAGGAGTTGGGTCTGGTCGGCGCGGTGCTGGTCATTGCCCTGTTCGCCCTGATCGCGGTCATGGGCATCCGGACGGCCGCGCGCGCCCCGGACCGGTTCGGGATGATTCTCGCGACCGGTGTCACGGCATGGATCATCGGCCAGGCCGTCCTGAACCTCGGAGGTGTCGTCAGCCTCCTCCCGGTGACCGGTGTGCCCCTGCCGTTCATCTCGGTCGGCGGGACTGCCCTGATCAGCACCATGGTCGCCGCGGGTCTCCTGGTCAACGTCGCCCGTCAAGGACGGTCGTGACCGCGCGGTCGGTCGATGTCGTGATCACGGGAGGCGGTACCGGAGGGCACGTCACGCCGGCACTCGCGATCGCCGACGCACTGGTCGCCGGCGGTCATGCAGTCTCGACGATTCGGTTCATCGGTGCGGCTCGGGGCCTGGAGGCCCAGGCAGTTCCCGCGGCGGGGTACGACATCGAGTTGTTGACGCTCGACGGCGTGCAACGATCGCTCCGACCGCGAGCGATCCTCCGATCCGTACGCGCGCTGCTGGCGTTCGTGGGCGCGTGCTGGCACTGCATTCGCCGGTTTCGGCGCACACCACCGGCCGTGGTCGTCGGCGTGGGCGGGTACGCGTCCGCCCCGGCGGTGTTGGCCGCGCGGGTACTGCGGCTGCCCACGGTGGTGCACGAGCAGAACGCAGTTCCCGGTGTGGTCAACCGCGTCGCGGTGCGCTGCGGTGCTCGACCGGCGACCTCGTTTCCGGTCGCGCAATGGCCCACCGCGACCATGACCGGAAATCCCGTGCGTCACGCGATTCGGTCGGTCGACCGTCGCCCGTCGGCGCCGCCCCTGGTGGCAATCGTCGGCGGAAGCCTCGGCGCCGGTCGTCTCAACGACGTCGGCCTCGGCCTCTACGACGTCTGGCGGGACCGGTCCGATGTCGCGGTTCGCCACGTCGCCGGGACCCGGAACATCGACGAGTGTCGAACTCGGCTCGCCGGGCTGGCTCGGAGCACCGACCGGTTGCAGTACGAACTCGTCGAGTTCGAAACCGACATGGCGTCGCTCTACACCCACGCGTCACTGATGGTGTGTCGCTCGGGTGCGACCACCGTCGCCGAACTGGCGGCGGTCGGGATCGCCTCGGTGCTCGTCCCGTGGTCGGGTTCGGCCGAGGGACAGCAGCTGGCCAACGCCCACGCGCTGGCCGACGTGGGCGCCGCGGTCGTGGTCGGGGACGAGGAGTGCACCGTCGACCGCGTCGCGCCGCTCGTGAGCGAGCTGGTGGCGGATCCGGACCGGCGCCACGCCATGGGAGCGGCGGCACGCGCGCTCGGACGGCCCGACGCCCACGTGCGCCTGGTCCGGCTGATCGAAGAGGCGGCGCATGGCTCGCGGTGAGCTGCGACTCGACCTGTCGGTGCCGCGGCGACTGCACATCGTCGGCGCGGGCGGCGCCGGGATGAGCGCCTACACCGCGATTCTCGCGGAGCTGGGTCATGCAGTGACGGGATCCGACGTCCGGGAGAACCCGCGGCTCGAGCGACTGCGGTTGCTCGGCGTGGAGTGTCGGGTACCCCAGCGGGCCGAGAACCTCCCGGATGCACTCGACGGCGTCGTCATCAGTTCCGCGGTACCGCTGGACAACGTGGAGGTCCGCGCCGCGATCGAGCGGGGTATTCCGGTGCTGAGCCGGGCGGAGATCCTGGCTGCGATCGTCGCGATGCGTCGCGGGATCGGAGTGGCCGGAACGCACGGGAAGACCACGACCTCCTCGATGATCACACTGATCATGCGTGCGGCGGGACTCGCGCCGAGTTTCCTCGTGGGGAGCGAACTGCACGAGGTCGGCAGCAACGAGGCACTCGACACCGGCGAGTGGTTGATCGTCGAGGCCGACGAGAGCGACGGCACCTTCCTCGAACTGCCGCTCGAGGGCGCCCTCGTCACCAACGTGGACAACGATCACCTGTGGTACTGGCACAGCATGGATCGTCTCCGCGCCGCGTTCGTCGAGTTCATCGCGGGGGTCCGGGCCCCGGTCGTGCTGTGTGCCGATGATCCGATGCTCGCCGGCCTCGCGCGCGAGCGCGAGGACATCGTCACCTACGGGGCCGACCCGTCGGCGCGCTATCGCGTCGTCGACTATTCCGGCGGTCCGGCGGGTTCGCGGTTCGTCCTCGAGATCGACGGCCAGGAGCGCGGCGAACTCCAACTGCCGGTCATCGGCCGTCACCACGCCCAGAACGCGGCGGGCGCAGCCGCCATGACGATGGAACTGGGATGCGACTTCGAGTCGGTCCGCCGAGCGCTCGCCGGCTTCGGTGGGGTCGCCCGTCGCTTCCAACACCGCGGCGAGTTCGACGGGGTGGCGATCGTCGACGATTACGCCTTGCTCCCGCCGGAGGTGCGCGGCACGATCGGCGCGGCCCGCGAGGCGGGATATCGGCGGGTCATTGCGGTGTTCCAGCCGTTCCGGTACGCCCGTACCGCGGTCATGTGGGCCGAGTTCGCCGACGCGTTCGTCGGCGCCGACCATGTCATCCTCACCGATGTCTGCGGATTCCACGAGGCGCCGATTCCGGGGATCACCGGTGATCTGCTCGTGCGGGCGGTGCTCGACGCCCATCCGGACCAGTCGCTCTCGTACTTCCCCCACCGGGCGGAACTCGTCGATCTCGTTCCCGCGTACGCCCGGCGGGGAGACGTGATCCTGACGCTCGGCGGTGGCGACATCACGACCCTCGGCGACGAACTCCTGGCCCGCGCGGCCCGGGAGGGGTGAACGCGATGGCCGACGCCGGGGTCTCCCGCGCGCCGATCTGGACCGAGTTGGACCGGCGCCTGCCGGGTCGAGTCCGGCGCGATGCGCCGCTCGGGGCCCTGACCACCTGGCGGGTCGGTGGGCCGGCGGCGGCGATCGTGCAGGTCGAGACGGCCGCAGATCTCGAGGTTGTCGCGGCAACGGTCCCGCCCGATGTCGAGCGCCTCGTGCTCGGTCGGGGATCCAATCTCTTGGTGGCCGACGCCGGGTTCGAGGGCGTCGTCATCGTGCTCGGGTCGGCGTTCGGGACCGTCGAGGTCGGCGATCGGTCGGTGACCGCAGGGGGCGCGACCGCGCTTCCGGTGCTCGCCCGACAATGTGCCGCCTCCGGACGGGCCGGACTCGGGTTCTACGTCGGCATCCCCGGTTCGGTCGGGGGCGCGGTACGGATGAACGCCGGCGGACACGGCCGCGAGACCGTCGAGGTGATCACGGCCGCCACGGTTGCCGATCTGGATCAGGACGGGTCCGCGCGCCGGTGGACGGTCGCCGAACTCGGACTCGGGTACCGGACCTCCGCGCTCGGTCCGGGCCAGGTCGTGCTCGACGCGACGTTTGCGGTGACCCCCGTGCCCGCTGACGCGACCGAGGAACTCCGAGCCGAGTTGCGCGAGATCGTGCAGTGGCGTTCCGAGCATCAACCCGGAGGCGCCAATGCCGGTTCGGTGTTTCGGAATCCGTCCGGTGACGCCGCGGCCCGCCTCATCGACGAGGTGTGTGGATTGCGGGGGATGCGGCGAGGCGGTGCGGCGGTCTCGGAGAAGCACGCCAACTTCATTCAGGCCGATGAGGGTGCGACCGCCGCCGATGTCCGCGGTCTGATCGACGCCGTGCGCGACACCGTCGCCGAACGTACGGGCATCCGACTCGACGTCGAAGTCCACTGCGTGGGGTTCGAGGACTGATGGACACTCCGATCGACACTCCGACGGGCACTCCGACGGGCACTCCGACCGATGGCGACGCGCCGACGGGCACTCCGACGGTTGGCGACGCGGCCGAGCCGAACGTCGATCCCCGCATGCGCGATCGGTGGGTTGCGGCCCGCCGGGAAGAGGGCCGGAAGCGGCTCCGGATCTTCGTGATCGTCGTCTGCATCCTGTCCGTGATCGGACTCGGCTACGTTGTCGCGAACTCGTCGCTGCTCGGCGTCGATCACGTTCGGGTCCGCGGTGTCACGACGGTGCCGGCCGCGACGGTGACCGGCGCGGCCGCGATCGAACCGGGGTCGCCACTGCTCTTCCTGGATACGGACGCGATCGAACGTCGCGTCGAAGCGATCCCCCAGATCGGCAACGCCACCGTCGATACCGAACTCCCCAACACCGTCGTGATCACCGTGACCGAGCGCACACCGCTCGGATGGGTCCAAGCCGTTCCCGGAGGGCCGATCGCCGTGATCGACGGGACCGGCCGGGTCCTTCGGACCGGCACCGAACCTCCGGCGTTGACCCACATCGTCGGAGCGGGCGCGCCGGTCGCACCGGGACGCTCGCTCGCACCGGATCGCATGCGGGCCCTCGCAGAACTCCCTGTTGCGCTCCAACTGCGGGCGGAGTCGCTCGAGTTCGCGGCGGGGGCGGCCACGATCACGCTGCGGGGCGCACCGCCGGAAGCCAAACAGGTGCGGCTCGGTTCGTTGGCGGGGATGGCCGAGAAGGGGAGGGTCGCGGCGGCCATCCTCGAGGATCTCCGGGGTCGGGGCCAGCAGGTGGAGTTCGTCGACGTCTCGGTGCCGAGTGCGCCGGTGACCCGGTGATTGCCGCAATAGGACCGGTCGAGTAGGGTCTCGACCATTACCAGAGGTTGACATAACTCTTGACCTCCACTGGAGGTCAAGAGTTCAGGCCCGTGCACGGGCCGACCGTAGGGAGTCTCACCACGATGTTGGGTGCACCGCAGAACTATCTCGCCGTCATCAAAGTCGTCGGCATTGGTGGCGGCGGCGGAAACGCCGTCAACCGCATGATCGACGCCGGACTCAAGGGCGTCGAGTTCATCGCGGTCAACACCGACGCGCAGGCGCTGGCGATGTGTGATGCCGACG
>JAENVU010000352.1 GCA_016650415.1 Acidimicrobiia bacterium | reverse complement strand
TTCCACGTGGAGCGTGACGACGGCATTGAGCCGGTCGTTGAGTTCCGCGACGACGGCGCCGAGCTCCGTGTGGAGGCCGACGGTCGGAGCATGCAACGCGAAGATCGTGTTCCGGATCTCTCGGATCGTGTTGTCGAGGTCATCGACCGCCTGGGCGAGACGACGGGCCAACGCGTCGTCCTCGACCGCGCGCTCGGCGCCTTGGAGCGACATTCCGGTCGCGAAGAGTTGTTGGATCACCTTGTCGTGAAGGTCACGCGCGATCCGCTCGCGGTCCTCGAGCACGGCGACGGTCTGGAGGCGTTCGTGCAATCGGGCGTTCTCGATCGCAACTCCGGCGGCAGACGCAAGCGTGATCGCGAGCATCTCGTCCTCGACCGTGAACTGGTCGGCGGATCGCTTCTCGCAGAGATAGAGGTTGCCGAACACCTCGTCACGGACTCGGATCGGCACTCCGAGGAATGAATGCATGGGAGGATGGTTGGGTGGGAATCCGGATGAATCAGGATGTTGGGACAGGTCGCGAAGGCGTAACGGGCCCGGGTCGGTGATGAGCCGGCCCAGAATGCCTTTCCCCTCGGGAAGGTGACCGATCGCAGCGGTCGTGGCGTCGTCGAGGCCGGTGTTCACGAACTCCGACAGGTGACCGTCGGCTCCGATCACGCCGAGTGCCCCGTACTGGGCGTCGACCAGGACCGTCGCCGACTCGACGATGCGCCGGAGCACGACCGATAGGCTCAGATCGGACGCGACGGCGAGCATCGCGTCGTGCAAACGCGTCAACGGTGTATCGGAGTGCCAGACGACTGTCACCTTGCCAGTCTCGCGGGTCGATCACAGGAGGTCCAATAGGTGTCCGACACGAAGAGCCAGGATTCGAGGATTCGTGTCTTTCTGCTGGATGACCATGAGATCGTTCGACGCGGAGTACGCGATCTCCTCGAGGATTCGGGCCTCATCGAGGTCGTCGGAGAGGCCGGCACCGCGGCCGAAGCACTGTCCCGGATCCCGCCGACTCGCCCGGACGTTGCGGTGCTCGATATCCGACTGCCCGACGGCGACGGGGTCACCGTCTGCCGGGAAGTGCGGTCCCGGCATCCCGAGATCCATTGTCTGATGCTCACGTCGTTCTCCGATGACGAAGCGCTGTTCCAAGCGATCATGGCGGGCGCATCCGGTTATCTGCTCAAACAGATCAAAGGCCCCGACATCGTCGACGCCATCGTGCGCGTGGCGAAGGGGCAGTCGCTGCTCGACCCCGCCGTGACCACGCGAGTCCTGGAACGACTCCGGACGCCGCCCGCGGAAGACGAGCGGCTGGCGTCATTGACCGGTCAGGAGCGCAAGGTCCTCGCACTGATCGCGGAGGGCCTCACGAATCGACAGATCGGTGAGCGCATTCATCTCGCCGAAAAGACCGTGAAGAACTACGTCTCGAATCTCTTGACGAAGTTGGGCATGGAACGCCGAACCCAGGCCGCAGTCTACGCCGCGGGGCTCAAGCCGCCGGGCGTCGATCCCGACCGATAGTCGAGGGCCACCGCTCGATCGCGGTTTGGGCCGCGAGGTCGGGACTTCGGACCCTGGGCCGGGGAGCACGCGGTCGTGATCATCGTCTGCATGATCCGAGCGGGGCTGGTGCGCACCGGTGAGGTGGAACTCACCGACGCCGACTCCGAGGCGATGGACGAGTGTGGGTGAACCGCACGTGCCCCTCGAGGCCGGACCCATGGCCCAGGTGGTCGAACCGCACGGGCTGACCTCCGAAGCGGCCGCACAGCGACGTATCCGGTTCGGCCCGAACCGGTTGCCGCAGCCCCGGCCTCCGTCGGCGTGGCGCCGCTTGATCGCCCAGATGGTGCACTTCTTCGCATTGATGTTGTGGACCGCGGCGTTGTTGGCCTTCGTTGCCGGCCTCACCGAGTTGGCGATTGCCATCTGTCTGGTCGTCGTGATCAACGGGGTGTTCGCTTTCGCTCAGGAGGCGCGCGCGGAGCACGCTGCTCAGCGGTTGCAGGATTTGTTGCCGCAGCGATGCGTCGTACGTCGCGACGGCATCGATCGCGAGATCGAGGCGAGCGATCTCGTGATCGATGACCTTGTCGTGCTGACCGCGGGGGATCGCATCAGCGCTGATATGACGACCGTGCGCACGCATGGGCTGACCGTTGACACCTCCATGCTCACGGGTGAGAGCGTTCCGGTGGCCATCGATACGGGCGCCACGCTCTTTGCCGGGACCTTTGTCGTGGAAGGCGAAGGTCGTGCCCTCGTCACGGCAACCGGAGCGTCGACTCGCTTGGGTTCGATCGCACAACTCACTCGTCGGGAGATCAGGCCTCGAGGCACCCTCGCGCACGAACTCGATCACGTCGTTCGGATCATCGCGATGGTTGCCGTCGGGTGTGGAATCGGCTTCTTCGGCGTGGCGATGCTGGTCGGGACGCGCGCCACGGATGGGTTCCTGTTTGCCATCGGCGTGACGGTGGCGCTCGTGCCCGAAGGATTGCTGCCGACGGTGACGCTCTCACTCGCGATCGGCGCCCAGCGGATGTCTGACCGCTCGGCACTGGTGCGCCGACTCGAGGCGGTCGAGACGCTCGGGTCCACCACCTTCATCTGTACCGACAAGACCGGCACCCTCACGCGCAACGAGATGAGCGTCGTCGAGGTGTGGACACCGGCGGGGAGTGTGCAGATCCGCGGCGAGGGGTACGCACCCACCGCGACCATCTCCGGTGCTCCCGATGCAGTGCATTCCGTCACGAACTTGGCCGCGGTCGGGGCCCGGTGCTCGTCGGGGTACGCGCACGAGCAGGACGGGCGCTGGG
>JAENVU010000351.1 GCA_016650415.1 Acidimicrobiia bacterium | reverse complement strand
GCGACGCGATGCGGTGGTTCTACGCCAACTACCTGACGACCGCCGCCGAGGGTGACGATGCGCGGGTGTCGCCCTTGCGGGCGCCGGATCTGAGCGGGTTGCCACCGGCGATCGTGCTCACGATGGAGTACGACCCCCTGCGGGATCAGGGAATCGCCTACGCCGACGCGCTCGAGGCCGCGGGAAACGTGGTGGTCTCGAAGACGTACGCCGGGTTGTTCCACGGTGTGTTCGGCATGGGCGAGATGATCGACGCGGCGCAGGCTCCGTTCGATGATGCCGTTGCCGCCGTGCGATCGGCGGTGGGCTGAATGGCGGTGATCGATCTCGCGGGGTTCGTCGCCGACCTGAAGGATCACGCCGTCGAGCACGGTTTCCATGTTCACGACGAACGTCACTTCGTCGAGAGCTACTCGCTCCGCCAGAACTGGGAGGTCGATCTTCACCCGGAAGAGGGGTGTGACGGACCCGTCGATCTGTATCTCTCGCTCGAGATCGATCCCCGGGTCTTGCTCGGGTTCGAGGACGCCGTGATCGCGGGTGACGGACTCACCGATCCGCCCGACGAGTTCCATCTTCCGCTGTCGTTCACGTGGGCGTTGCCGCCGCTGCCTCATGCGCCCGACCTCCTGGTCCTCGCGACCGACCTGGCCGCGGTGGGAGGCCCTGATCTTCCCCTCGAAGTGTCCGCGATCGATTCCTACCCGTCGGTGACGGATGCGCCGGAGACCAGTCTCCGCGTCGTCGGACATCAACGCGTGTCGTTGCTGCGGATCCGCGATGGCGAGGAGGTCCCGTGTGAAACCTTGGATCGGTGCCTCGACGTGAGTCGTCACCTCCTGGAGCGCGCTCCGGGTTGGATGCGCTGAAATCGATCGCGCCGCCGCGTCTGCCAGGATGGGCCGGTGCCGATGCGATCAGACTGCCACCATTACGAGTCGCGGACGTATCCCTCGGGGGAAACGGTCCGCAAGTGCCAGTTGGACCTTGCCCCGGAGGCGCCATGGAGGTGCCCGGAGGACTGTCCGAGCTTCCGGCGTCGAATGTTCGATGCCGGGTGGCAGCACGGCAGCTTGGGTGCTGCGGCCGCTGCGCCCCAATCGGCCGAGCCCGAGGGTGAGGATATCGCCGCGCTGCTTGATGCGGCGGAGGACATCGTGAACGCGGCGGCACCCGACATCCTCGCGGAGTTCGATCGTCAAGGCGCGAAGAAGGGCCCGTTTCGACGCAAGGGCGGGTCCGGGAAAGGCAAGGGCAAAGGGAAAGGGAAGGGCCGCAAATAGCTGGATCGGGCGTCGCCGCTCAGTTGGTGCGAGCGGAGGGAGTTGAACCCTCACCCCCGAAGGGACCGGGACCTAAACCCGGCGCGTCTGCCGTTCCGCCACGCTCGCGTGAGTTCAGTGTCGCACGTCGGGCCGCGACCAGCTCGACCGATCGGCGCGCACCATTTCGTCGAGGGTGACGGGTTCCGAGAACAGAAACCCCTGACCGTAGGTGCAGCCCAGTTCGCACAGGATCGAGAGTTGTCGGCGGGTCTCGACCCCTTCGGCGACGACTTCGAGGCCGAGACCCTGGGCCAGGCCCACGATGCCCGCGACGATGGTCACGTTGGCTCCGTCCCCGTCCAGTTCGGCAGTGAACGAACGATCGATCTTGACGATGTCGACGGGGAGCCGTCGGAGATAGCTCAGCGACGAGTATCCCGTTCCGAAGTCGTCGATCGCGAGACGGACCCCGATGTCGCGCAAGGCATTGAGCGTCGCGATCGCGCTGTCGACCTCGTCGAGCACGGCACTCTCGGTGATCTCGATGCACAGGCGTCGAGGTTCGACGCTGCGGTCCTCCAAGGTCGCTCGGACCCGGTCGACCAAATCGGGTTGGTTCAGCTCTCGGGGCGACAGGTTGATGGCGAGTCGTGGCATGAACGACTCGGGAAAGTCGCTGATCGCGCCCACCGCAAGGGTCAACACTTCGCGGCCGAGGGGAACGATCAGCCCTGAAACTTCGGCGGCGTCGAGGAACTCGTCGGGTACGAGGAGTCCCCGTTCCGGATGTTGCCATCGAACGAGACCTTCCGCCCCGGCCAGTTCTCCCGATGCCAGTTCCACGATGGGCTGATATCGGAGAAAGAGTTGATGATCGTCGAGCGCGCGATGGAGGTCGGTCTCGACCTCGAGCGCAGCGGCCGTCGCGGCGCGCAGGGCATCGTCGAACACCTCGTGCCGGTTGCGACCCAACTCCTTGGCCCGGTACGCGGCAGCATCCGCGTTGCGCAACATGTCGTCGGCGCTCGGGTCGCATGGATCGGCGATGGCGATGCCGATGCTGGCGCTGACGAAGACGTTGCGTCCCTTGATGGTGAAGGGATTCTGGAGGAGCTCACCGATTCGATCGGCAATCTCGCGCGCTTCGTCCTCCGATTCGAGATCGGAGCAGACGACGACGAACTCGTCGCCCCCAGTGCGGGCCGCGAGGTCGGTCGCTCGCATCACGCTGCTCAGTCGCCGGCTGAAGTGGATCAGCAGTTCGTCGCCGGCGCCGTGACCCAACGCATCGTTGACGAGCTTGAAGCGGTCCAGGTCGATGAAGAGCGTCGCGGTCATGGTGCTGTCGACGAGGCCGCGAGCGATGACCCATTCGAGGTGACGCAGGAGCAGGGTGCGATTCGGCAACCCCGTCAGGGGATCGTGCGCCGCGTCGTATTCGAGCCGGTGTTCGAGTTGTTTGCGTTCCGTGAGATCGAACATGGCGCCGTCGATCCACTTGGGTCGACCGACGTCGTCGAGGAGGACATGGCCGCGTTCCTCGACCCAGCGCAGTGATCCGTCTCGATGGCGAAACTGATATTCGATCGAGTACGCGTTGCCGTGGTCGACGGCGTCCGCGACCGCTCGATCGATCTCGGCCCGCTGTTCTGGCTCGACCAGGTCGTAGAGGTCGATGTCTCGGCGGAGGAGCGCATGAGCCGGATATCCGGTGAGCTCTGCGACGGCGTCGCTGATGAAGATCTCGGCGTACGGAGCTTCCGCGTGACAGCGGAACACTGCGCCGGGGACGTTCGCGATCAGGTTCGCCAGCTGGGTTTCTCGATCGCGCGTCGCTTCGACTGCGTCCACCCGCGAGCTGATGTCGAAGATGAACCCTTCGAGATAGATGGGGGTGTCGGTGTCGTCGAAGATGACGCGGCCGTGCTCGGAGACCCAACGGGTGGAGCCGTCAACGTGGCGGATCGGGTACTCGACGGTGTACGGCTGACGTTCGCGCTTCGCAGTTTCGACCGCGTCGTCCGTGGGTCGTCGGAACTCCGGCAGGATGAGGTGATCGAAACACGCGGCTCGCGAGATGAACTCGCTCGGGCTGTACCCGGTGAGTGCCTCGACCGCGTCGGTCACGAACACGTCGTGGTACGGCGGATCCGGATGGCACCGGAACACCGCTCCGGGCAGGTTCGAGATGAGCGACTCGTGGCGGGCTTCACTCTCGGTCAGCTGATCTTCGACCCGCTTGCGATCCGTCACGTCCCGAACGTTCATGATGACGCCGTTGATCGCCGGTTCGTCGAACCGACTCGACGCCGCGAGTTCGATGGGGACCCAATGTCCGTCCGCGTGACGGATCCGCATCGAGTTGATCGCGTGGTAGTTCGGATCCTCCAAGAATTTCAGCATCTCGGTCGCGGCGAAGTCGAGATCGTCCGGGTGGACGAGATCGAGCGCGTTGGTGCCCACGAGTTCGTCCGGTGCGTAGCCGAACAGGTTCTCGCCGATCGGGAAGTGGCTGATGACGGCCTGGGCGTCGATCACGATGAGAGCGTCACTCGAGTGCTCCACCATGGCGCGGAATCGGGCCTCGGTGGCCAGGGTCTCCGCGCTGGCGTCGCGTCGCGCGAGGGCAGATCCCAGGATGTCGGTTGCGACCCGGAGTACCTCGACGTCGTCGTCGGACCACGTGTGCGGTTCGTCGAGGACCTGCATCCCCACGATTCCGATCGGGTGCCCCTCGCGGACCATCGGGACCGCGATGAAGGCGGTGACACCGACTGCCGGGATCAGTGCCGATTCTCGTGCCGAGTCCGACTCCTGGTCCGCGACGTTGGCGATCACGGTCTCGAGATTCGCGAGGCGTTCGCTCCACACCGGGTAGTCGTCGATCGTGAGTTGGTCGTTGTCGTCCAAGACGAATCCGGCCTCGGCGGTTGCCCACCCGTGGCTGCGGGTCATCGTGCGACCGTCGGGCGAGAGCCGGAGGATGAACCCGCGATCAGCGCCACAGTGAATCGCGAGGTGTTCGAGAGCCTGGTCCACGGTCGCGTCCATCTCGGTGTCGACCGCGTCCACGAACATGGACGCGAGGCTCGCGATCAGCTCCCGGCGAGCGCGACTGTCGTCGAGGAGGACGCGGGTCTCCTGCCATTCGGTGATGTCGCGCACGGTCAGGACGAGTGAACCTTCGGGGCTCTCGGCCAGCGGTTGTGGGTTTTCGCGGGCCACCAACTCGACCGTGATGTAGTGACCGGACCGATGCAGGAATCGGTACGGCCGGTAGTCCTCGGGTACGTCCTCGCCGAGCTGTCCGAGGCGGTCGAGCGCCGCCTCGACATCGTCGGGATGGAGCAACTCCAGCCCGTTCGTGCCCCGGAGTTCGCCTGACCCACATCCGAGCATCCGTTCGATCGCAGGGGTGGTGGCGAGAATGCGCCCATCGCTCGCGACGAGACAGATCCCGTCGGTGGCGTGGTCGAGCATGAGGGCGAGCAGCGCCAGGTCGGCGCTCGGAACTGGTGTCGATTCCGGCCCGGAGTTCACGCCTCAACCATCGACGGATTTGCGCCGATCTTGAGGATTCGCCCGCCCGGCCACCGTGGCCGGTCTGGGTGATTTGCCCGGGGGCTATAGCGCCGTCCAACCTCCGTCGACGGGCAGCACGATGCCGGTGACGAAGCTGCTGGCACTGCCCGCGAGGAACAACAGGGCGCCGTCGAGTTCGTGAGGCGCTCCCGTGCGTCGAAGTGGCGTCTTCTCACCGATCCAGTCGACGAGCCGGGGCTCGGTGAACATCGTGGTGGTCATCTCGCTCTCGAACCAACCGGGGGCCAGCGCGTTGACCCGAATGTCGCGTCGGGCCCACTGGGCCGCGAGTTCCCGGGTGAGGCTCGTCAGGCCACCCTTCGAGGCGGAGTAACCGGCTTCTGGGACTCGACCGATGCCGGCAAGGGCGTAGATCGATGCCACGTTGATGATGCGGCCGGCGATGCCGTGGTCGGCCATCGCGACGGCGGCGGCCTGGGCGATCGCAAACGGGGCGACGAGGTTGAGTTCGATCGTGGCGCGG
>JAENVU010000350.1 GCA_016650415.1 Acidimicrobiia bacterium | reverse complement strand
GGATCCGGCGTGTCTCGCCGCTGCAGTTCGATGGCGACGGGTTCGGCACCCGCGGTGTCGGCCAGGAGCGCCAGTTCCTCGAGGCTGGCTTCGGCCTCTTCGACGGTGCGCATACCGAAACCGGTCCCGACGAGGATGGCCGTCTGCTCGACGACCCCGAGGTCGACCTCGGTCGCAGTGAGCCGTCGACGCCCGCGATCGAGATGCTCGCGACTCATCGCCGCCGCCATTCGTCGAGGTCGATCTCCAGGTCGAACACGTGCACGACGGGACCGCCGAGCCGGATCGTGTCACCGAGCGTCACACGGAGTTCGCCGCCCGGGACTCGTACCCGGGCCGACTCGCCCACCAGACCGCGTCGGTGCGCCACCGCGACCGCGGCGCACGCGCCGGTCCCACAGGATTGGGTCTCCCCGACACCGCGCTCCCACACTCTCAGGTCCATCGCGTCCCGGCCGACGACCCGCACGAACTCGACGTTGACCCGGTTCGGAAACCGGGGATCGCGCTCGAGCTGGGCTCCGTGACGCGCCACGTCGGTGGTGGCGGGATCGTCGACGAAGACCACCAAGTGCGGATTTCCCATTCCGGCCGCACCCGCCGGGACTGTGATTCCCTCCCACTCCACCGCGACCTCGTCGGCCGACTCTCCCACCATCGGGATCGCCGCCGGATCGAAGGTCGCCGCGCCCATGTCGCACACCGCGTGCGTGACCATCCCGCCCGGGTCGACGTCGAGGTCGAGGACGCGCCGGCCCCCGCCGGTGTCGACGATCAGCCGCTCAGGGTTGCCCATTCCTTCCCGCCGGGCGAGCCACGCCAGGCACCGCGCGCCGTTGCCCGACATCTCCGCCACGGAGCCGTCGGCGTTGAAAAGCGTCATCGTGGCGTCGGCACCATCGGTACCCGGACCGAGGAGCAGCAGACCGTCGGCACCCACGCCGGTGAACCGGTCGCAGAGCGCGACGGCATCGGTGGACGTGAGCACCGCGGACGTGACCAAGAAGTCGTTGCCGGTGCCGTGGAGCTTGGAGAGCTGGACCGGATTCACGGGCACCACCATGCCATGACCTCGGCGGCGAGCGACGGCCTTTTCTCCTCGACATCGAACCAATGGACCCGACCGTCGCGCCGGTACCACGCTCGCTGCCGTCGCGCGAAGTTGCGGGACCGGATCAGGATCTGCTCGGTCGCCTCCTCCAGCGAGGCCTCACCATCGAGGTGCTTCAGGAGTTCCTTGTACCCGATGGCCTGGCGGGCGGTACGCGACCAGCCATCCGGACGGGCCGCCAACCCCCGCACTTCCTCGACCAATCCGGCGGCGAGCATGGCCGCCACGCGATCTTCCACCCGCGTGGCAATCGTCGGGGCATCGAGCCGGAGCCCGGCGATGCGGACGTCGACGACGGACGGATGGGATCCGCCGATCCCGGCACCGAACGACGAGAACGGCTGCCCGGTCAGCTCGATGACTTCCAGCGCGCGCACGATCCGGCGACGGTTGCCCGGTTCGATCCGACCCGCCGCGACCGGGTCCCGTTCGGCCAGTTCCGCGTAGGCCACCTCCAGGCCGGTCGGGTCCTCGCACCGCGCGTCGATCCGCGCGCGCAGTTCGAGGTCCTCGCCGGGGAACCGCAGGTCGTCGATGACCGCCTGGAGGTACAGGCCGGTGCCGCCGACGAGCAGGGCCCGGCGGCCGCGGGACTCGATCTCGCGGATCGCGGCCCGGGCCGCGCCTTGGAACCGTACGACCGAGAAGTCCTCGCTCGGATCCGCGATGTCGATGAGGTGGTGACGGACCGCCGCCTGTTCGGCCGCCGACGGCTTGGCCGTTCCGATGTCCATGCCCCGGTAGACCTGCATCGAGTCCATCGAGACGAGTTCGATGTCGGGCCACTCGGCCGCGGCCGCGAGCGCGAGGGCCGATTTCCCCGACGCGGTCGGCCCGACCAGAGCCAGATGGGTCGGCGCGGCTCAGCCCGCCGTGACCGAAAGGCGCGTGCGACTCGGTCGGGGTCCGCTGAGCACCGCGCCGAGGTCGCCGCGCAGCCAGTGGGGCGCGGCCTTGGTCACGGTCACCTCGACGGTGGAGCCGACCGGGACATCGCCGGCGAAATGCACCAACTTGTTCTGGCGGGTCCGCCCGCTCATCACCGCCGGGTCCTTCTTCGACGGGCCCTCCACCAAGGCCTGCTCCACGCGGCCGAGCCGGGCTTCGTGCTTCGCCGTGCCGTGCCGTTCCACGACCTCGGTGAGGCGGTCCATACGCTCCCGCACCACGGAATCGGGGACGAAGTCGTCGACCATCTCCGCCGCCGCGGTGCCCGGACGCGGCGAGAACACGAAGATGTACGCGGCGTCGTACTGCGCCGCCTCCGCCAGCTCCATCGTCGCCATGAAGTCGGCCTCGGTCTCACCGGGGAAGCCCACGATGATGTCGCTCGTGACCGCCAGGTCCGCAATCGCGGCGCGGGCCATGACCAGCTTCTCGAGGTACCGCTCCGCGGTGTAGCCGCGTCGCATCCGTGCCAGGGTGCGATCGCTCCCCGATTGCACCGGCAGATGGAGGTGCTCGCACACGCTGGCGCATTCGGCCATCGCCGCGACCGTCTCCTCACGCAAGTCCTTGGGGTGCGGCGACGTGAACCGCACGCGGTCGATGCCGTCGACCGCGTCGACCGCCCGCAAGAGATCCGCGAACTGCGGGCTCCACTGGCCGGTGCCCAGATCTCGGCCGTAGGAGTTGACGTTCTGGCCGAGCAAGGTGAGTTCGGAGACGCCGTCACGCGCCAACTCTTCGACCTCATGGACGATGTCGCCCATCCGTCGGCTGACTTCCGCGCCACGCACCGACGGCACGATGCAGAACGCGCAGCTGTTGTCGCAACCGATCTGGATCGTGAGCCACGCGCTGTGATCGACCTCGCGCCGGGCCGGCAATGCCGAGGGGTAGGCCTCGTGCTCCTCGAGGATCTCGACCACCGACTCGCCGGTACGTGCCGCCTCGGCCAGCAACGCCGGCGCGTGCGCCAGGTTGTGGGTCCCGAAGACGACATCCACGTGGCCGGCCCGCTTGACGATCTCGTCCCGGTCCTTCTGCGCCAGACACCCACCGACCGCGATCTGCAACCCCGGGCGCCGATCCTTCAGCGACTTGAGGTGTCCGAGGTGGCCGTAGAGCTTGTTGTCGGCGTTCTCCCGGATGCAGCAGGTGTTGAGCACCACGACATCGGCGGTTTCGAGATCGTCGGTCGCCTCCAGCCCGTCGGCTTCCAGCAATCCGACGATGCGTTCCGAATCGTGCTCGTTCATCTGACACCCGAAGGTACGAACGTAGAAGCGGCGGGTCACGAAGCGATTCTACGGGCCCCGTAGGATCCCCCTCGATGTCAACGCCCACCGCGCCGTAACCGTGCCCCTCGACGTCGGTGGGTGGCAGCTGGTGGCGGCGTTGGTCATCGTGATGATCGGCGGGCTGATCCAGGGCGTCATCGGCTACGGAATGAACCTGGTGGTCGTGCCGCTCGTGGCCGTGCTGATCCCGGGATCGGTGCCGGGTTCGATGGTGCTGCTCAGCATGCCGATGACGCTCACGATGTTGTTGCGGGAGCATCACGCGATCGACTGGCTCGGCGTCCGCTGGATCACGACGGGTCGGCTCCCGGGCACCGTGATCGGGCTGCTGGTGCTCGCCGCGCTGCCCGAAGAACAGCTGGCGTTCGCGATCGGGCTCTTGATCATCCTCGGGGTCGTCCTCAGCGTGATCCACCCGGGAATCAAGGTCGGGCGCGCCACCGCGTTCGGTGCCGGGATGGTCGCCGGAGTGTCCGACACCGCCGCCAGCGTCGGTGGTCCCCCGCTCGCCCTGCTCTACCAACGGGCCCAGCCGCACACCTTCCGCGCCACACTCGCGACCTCGTTCCTCATCGCCGCGTCGGTCTCGGGAATCGCGCTCGCGGCGCGGGGTCGACTCTCCGGCGAGCAACTGCTCCTCACCGCGATGTTTCTCCCGGCGATGCTCACCGGGCTCGCGCTCTCCGGCCCGCTCGCCCG
>JAENVU010000349.1 GCA_016650415.1 Acidimicrobiia bacterium | reverse complement strand
GAGCATCACGGTGTGGCGCCGCACGCCGGAATCGCCTACGGGGCCGTGCTGGGGAGGGGTGGGGATTTCTACGGTCCGGTGGTGAACCTCGCGTCGCGTATCACCGATATCGCCGTGCCCGACGAGATCCTGGTGACCGAGGAACTCATGGAGACCGCGAAATCCGAAGCGGACCTCGACTTCGAACCGGCGGGCCGACGCCTGTTGAAGGGCTTCGACGAACCCGTACCGCTGTGGTCACTCAGCTGAGGCAGGCCGGCACCGTCGGCCGCTCCATGAACCGGCCCTACGCCAGGCCTCCCGAGGACTTGAGCGTGGCGACTTCGTCAGCGTCGAAACCCCAGTCGAGGAGTGCCGTGTCGGTGTCGGTGCCGGGGACGACGGGCGGGCGATCCACCGATCCGGGGGTGCGGCTGAAGCGTGGCGCGGGCGCGGGTTGGGGCGCGCCGTTGACGTCGATGAACGTGTCGCGAGCCACGTTGTGGGGATGGGCGCGGGCTTCGTTCATCGTGAGGACCGGCGCGAAGCACACGTCGTGACCGTCGAAGAACTCGGTCCACGCGTCGCGGGTGCGGGTGCGGAAGAGCTCCGCCATCTGCTCCTTGAGCCCCGGCCAGGCCGACTGGTCCATCTGGGTCGCGGGGTCGAGCGGGATGCCGAGCGGGACGAGAAGTTCGCAGAGCACGGCGTAGAACTGCGGCTCGTAACTCGCGATCGAGAGGTAGGAGCCGTCGGCGGTCTCGTACGCGCCGTAGAAGTGGGAGCCGCCGTCGAGCAGGTTGGTGCCGCGCTCGTCGGACCAGAATCCCATGGCCGAGAGTCCGAAGAACAGGCTCATGAGCATCGCGGACCCGTCGACCATCGCGGCGTCGATCACCTGTCCTTCGCCTGAGGTCGCCCGTTCGATGATTGCGGCGAGTACGCCGTACGCGAGGAGCAGGCCGCCGCCGCCGAAGTCGCCGATGAGGTTGATCGGAGGGGTGGGTGGGCCACCGGTCGGTCCGATGTGGGCGAGGACTCCGGCAAGGGAGATGTAGTTGATGTCGTGGCCGACATCGTGGGCGAGGGGCCCTTCTTGTCCCCAGCCGGTCATCCGCCCGTAGATGAGGCGCGGATTCCGACCCCTGCAGTCGTCGGGACCGACGCCGAGGCGCTCGGCGACGCCCGGGCGGAATCCTTCGATCAGGACGTCGGCCTGTTCGCACAGACGCAGTACGGTCGCCACGCCGTCGGGGTGCTTCAGGTCGATGCCGACGCTGCGCCGGTTGCGGTCGAGGCTCGCGAACGGCGTCGGAGGGATGATCCCGACGCCGCGTGCCACCGAACTGGCGCGGTCGAGCCGCAAGACCTCGGCGCCGAGGTCGGCGAGTGCCATCCCCGTGAACTGGGTCGGGCCGATGTTCGGCAGCTCGATGATCTTGATGCCGCTCAGAGGACCACTCATGGGGTGCGAACCTATCGATGTGGGTTACCGGTCGAGTTTGAAGGCCTTGATCGCGTTCTCGCGCAGGAACTTCGGCCAGACGTGGTCCTTGAACGGCACGTTCGGGAGTTCCTCGAAGATGCGGTCGTAGGTGAGTCCGGCGGGGAAGTAGCCCGACCAGATGATCTTGTCGGCACCGCGGGTGTTCGCGTACCTGATGATGTCCTCGGGGTAGTACTTCGGCGCGAAGGCGGTCGTCGAGTAGTAGAGGTTCGGCCACTTGAGCATCAGTTTCACGGCGAGGTCGGCCCACGGCTCGGCACCGTGGCGCATCACGAAGCGCAGGTCGGGGAAGAACCAACACACCTCGTCGATGTGGGCGACATCCTGGGGTGCGAACGGAATGCGCGGACCGGGCACGCCGATCGTCGTCGCGAAGGTGACGTCGAGCTCCACGCATTTCGCGTAGATCGGATAGAACTTCTTGTCGTTCACCGCGACCTGCGGGTACAGCCCGGCGGGAAACGCGCTCACCGACTTGAGGTCGTACTCGTCGGCAATGCGCTGGATCCGGCGGACCGCGTCCATGCCCTGGTTGGGGTCGACGCCGATACCGGCCGCGAAGCGATCGGGGTGCTCGCGTACGGCCCGAGCGCCGTTTCCGCCGTCGTCGACGTTGGTGATCACCTTGGTGATCC
The DNA here is from genome assembly GCA_016650415.1 of Acidimicrobiia bacterium. Lineage (GTDB taxonomy): Bacteria > Actinomycetota > Acidimicrobiia > IMCC26256 > JAENVU01 > JAENVU01. The sequence goes on along the minus strand of JAENVU010000349.1, from coordinate 480 downwards.
CGTGCCGATCCATCTCGCCGAGCAAGAACTCGACCGGGTCCCCGAGTTGGTCCTCTTCGATGTGGACCGGATCCTTGAACATGTAGCCCGCCGGAAACTCCAGGCCCCCCTCACCGGCCTTGCTCTCCGAGTCGCGGGTCTGGTCGCGGATGAACTTGTAGAACTCGAACATCTCCTCGCGCGATTTGGGGATCCCGGTCGCGGTGTCGATCACGCCACCCGCGTGGGCTGCGTCGTATGCCGCGTTCATGTGGCGTCACTTCCATTCCGCTCTTGGCCCTGCGGGCCGGGCCGCTCGGGCCCCGTTCGGCCCTGCGTTGCGGGCTCTCGTTCGGTGCTGGCCTCACTCACCTTCAGGATGCGTTCTGCGTTTTCGCGGAGGAACTTGGGCCAGACGGTGTCACGGAACCCGACGTTCGGCATCTCGGCAAAGATTCGATCGAGGCTCAGGCCCATCGGGAAGTAGCCGCCGTAGATCAG
>JAENVU010000348.1 GCA_016650415.1 Acidimicrobiia bacterium | reverse complement strand
GAGCGGACCATGGCGATGTAGAGCCGGCTGAACACCTTCGGGTGCTTGGCCAACGCGGTCGAGAGCGACACGCCCTTCTCGACGTCGAGGCGGATCTCGCCGATGATGCGCGCGAGCTCGGGGTTCTCGGTCTGTTCCGCGAGAATCGCCAACGCCCGGATCAGCGACAATCCGGAGTTGATCATCACCGCGAACTGCCGCGAGAAGACGGCAATGTCCTTCATCTTGACCCGGCCACCGAGGCCCGGGATCTTGATGTCACCCTTCAGCTTGTTCGCGTTCTTGGCTTCGACGGCGATGGGCGTGTAGCCCATCTGGCGAAGCTTGCCCACGACGAGCGTCGCGTCCTCGGCATCGAGTTGACCCTCGATGAGCTTGCCGGATTGGTCCCGGACTTTGTACGCAAACGTCGTCGACATCAGGAACCCCATCCAGCGGCGGCCGACTGGACCAGTCGACGGAGGTCTTCTTCATTGGAACACCGCTCGAGTGCGGTCTCCATCGACACCTTGTTCTGTTTCACCAACGTCGCGAGGTTCTGGTCCATGGTGACCATCCCCCACTTGGCACCGGTCTGCATGTGGGAGTAGATCTGGTAGATCTTCCCTTCCCGGATCAGGTTGCGGATGGCCGGGGTGGCGATGAGCACCTCGGTCGCGACCGCCCGGCCGGTGCCATCGGGAGTCTGGAGGAGCTGCTGCGTGCAGATCCCCTGGATCGACGCGGCGAGCTGCACCCGCACCTGTTGCTGCTGGTGGCTCGGAAACACGTCGATGATGCGGTCGATCGACTGCGGTGCGTCCTGGGTGTGGAGGGTCGCGAACACCAAGTGGCCGGTCTCGGCCGCGGTCAACGCGGTCGAGATCGTCTCGAGGTCACGCATCTCACCCACGAGAATGACGTCCGGGTCCTGGCGGAGGACGTGGCGCAGGGCTTCGGCGAACGACTTCGTGTCCTCGCCGACCTCACGCTGGTTGACCACCGCGCGCTTGTGTTGGTTCAGGAACTCGATCGGGTCCTCCACCGTCATGATGTGGAGTGCCTTCTCGCTGTTCACGATGTCGATCAGCGAAGCGAGCGTGGTGCTCTTGCCGGAACCGGTCGGCCCGGTGACGAGCACCAGACCACGAGGAAGCTCTGCGAAGGTACGAACGACCGCGGGGATCCCCAGTGCGTCGAACGGCACGATCTCATACGGGATCGCCCGCATGACCGCGCCGACGTTGTCGCGTTGGAGAAAGACGTTGACCCGGAATCGACTCTTGCCGGGCAACGAGTAGGAGCAGTCGAGTTCCAAATCGTTCTCGAACTTCTCCCGCTGCTTCTGGGTGAGGATCGCATAGATCATCTCCCGGATCTCCGAGCCGGACAGCTTGTCGATGCCTTCGACGGGCCGGAGTTCACCGTGCACGCGGATCACCGGCGGGCTGCCGGCGGTCAGGTGAAGGTCGGAACCCTTCTGCTCCAACACCTTGATGAGCAGATCGTTGACGTGGAAGCCCTCGACCTCGTCCTCGACCGGATCCGCGTCGCGATCGTGAGCGTTCAGCGCCGGGACTGCGGGACCGAACACGGAATCGATCGCGTGCTGAATCTCGTAGCGGCCGGCAGCCGCGGGAATGACCTCGTACCCGGTCGCGGCACCAACTGCCTGGACCGACCCATCGTCGCCCGGGTCCGGGAAGGCGACCACGAGTCGCGTCCCGTCGAAGTCGACACCGATTGCCTGATGTTCACGAGCAATGTGCTCGGGGACCATCAGCGCCGCGTCGGGGTGCAACGGCGTCTCGGTGAAGTCGATGAACCGCACTCCCACCGTCTCGGCGATCGCGGCCGTGAGATCTTTTTCGGACACGAGCCCTTCTCGCCGGAGCACTGCGGGCAGTGCATCTCCGGTCCGACGGGAATCGGCCATGGCAATGGCAAGGTCGTCGCGTGAGAGTACGTGGCGTTCCACGAGAAACTCACCGAGGACCCGCGCCTGACTTGACAGCATCTTCATGCCTCCTCTGCATGGGCATATCGGCGGCTCCTCGGTCCGACTGAAGACCTCGTCGGGAATCTCTTCCTCCAGGGGTCCTTCCGCGGTCGGGAGGACAACGGTCGGCATCGCACAATGGGCACTCAATCCGGGTACGTCGAGTGTCGATGGTGCGGAAGTGATCCACGAACTCGTCAATTCCACCAAGGACAATGCGTCCACCTCAGCGCCGCCGCGGCGGCGCATCGGCGACTTGTTCGTCGAACAGGGGGTGATCGACGACCAGCAGCTCGCCGAGGCGCTGGATGTGCAGCGCCGAACCGGTGGCCGACTGGGCGAGATCCTGATCGAGCTCGGGTTCGTCACCTCGCTCGATTCGGCCCGGATCCTGGCCGAACGACTCGGCATGCCGTTCGTGGACCTCGCGGCGAGCCCACTCGACGAGATCGTCGCGCAGCGCATCCCCGAGGAGATCGCCCGCCGATATCGCGCGATTCCGATCGAGGAGAGCGACGGGGTGTTGCACGTCGCGGTTGCCGACCCGACCGACGTGTTCGCGCTCGACGACCTGCAGGTCATCACGTCGATGCAGATCGTGCCGGTCGTCGCCGATCCGGCGCAGATCCTCGAGATTGCGAACCGCCTCTGGACGCGACCGAGTATGGAGAGTCGCATCGACGATGCCATCGACGTCGAGGATTCCGAGCCCGAGCACCTCCTGATCGCGGAGACCGAAGATGCGCCGATCATCCGGCTCGTCGACGCCATGGTCGCCCAGGCCACCGACGAGCGCGCGTCCGACATCCACATCGAGCCGTCCGGCGAACGAGTTCGGATCCGATTCCGCGTCGATGGTGTCTTGCACGACGCGTCCTACACACCCCGCAACGTGCTGCGCCCGATCGTCAGTCGTCTCAAGGTCATGGGCGGCTGCGACATTTCGAACAGCCGCACTCCGCAGGACGGTCGCTTTTCCGTCAGCGGCAAGAATCGCCACGTCGACGTCCGGATGACCACGTTGCCCACCGCATCCGGTGAGGCAGTCGTGCTCCGGCTCCTGGACAAGTCGCAGGGGATCAAGGAGCTCAGCAGTCTCGGCTTCGAACCGGAGGACCTGGCCAAGTACCGGGAGTGCTACCAGGCATCGCAGGGCGCGATCCTGGCGGCAGGGCCGACCGGTTCGGGCAAGACGTCCACGCTGTACGCAACCCTGAGCAAGCTCAACGACCCGTCACGCAGCATCGTGAGCGTCGAAGACCCGGTCGAGTACCACATGGACGGCATCAAGCAGGTGCAGGTGGGCCGCCGCGGGACCGTCGGTTTCGCCGGCGCGCTGCGGGCGATTCTGCGGGCCGACCCCGATGTCATCCTCGTCGGTGAGATCCGCGACTCCGAGACCGCTCTCATCGCGGCCGAGGCCGCATTGACCGGCCACCTGGTGCTGAGCACGATCCACACGCTCAGCGCGTCCACTGTGCCGGTCCGGTTGGTCGAGATGGGCGTCGAGCCGTACCTGGTGACATCGTCGCTGCAATGCGTGGTGTCCCAACGTCTGGCCCGCCGGCTCTGCGAGTACTGCCGAACGACCG
>JAENVU010000347.1 GCA_016650415.1 Acidimicrobiia bacterium | reverse complement strand
CGCCGTCTCCAAGGCCGGGACCGACATCGTCGACGACGGAAGTGACTGGCCGGTCTCCCTGATCACCTTCGCGGCGGCGGTCGTCGCGATCCTCGGCCTCGGCCTGTACTTGCGGCGATCGCGTCACCGCCCGATACCGTAACGACCAAATCAAGCTGAACGAACGAACGTTCGTGTACTCTGCCGCGCGGCACGTTCGACACGATCTCGGTGGTGGGCAAAGGTGAATCACGTGGATGAGCGTCGGCACGGAACGACAACCTCGAACTTCGGTGTTTCCCGACGGGAGAGTCACGACGCATCAGGCTTCTATGATCGGTTCACGCCTCCAGTCCTGAGCGATCTCGACGAGATCGATCGGTTCAAGGCGATCGACGAAATCTTCGTTGGCAACTCGGCGCAAATGGACAAGATCGCGACCAACTCGACTGCCCTGGTCGTCACGTCGCCGCCGTACTTCGCCGGCAAAGCGTACGAGGAAGCCCTTGGTGAAGGGTCGATTCCTGCGAACTACATCGAGTACTTGGAAATGCTTGAGGCAGTCTTCGAGGAATGCGCACGGGTACTCGAACCTGGCGGTCGAATCGCGGTCAACGTCGCGAATCTCGGCCGCAAGCCGTACCGTTCGCTGTCGTCGGATGTCATCGACATCTTGCAGCGGCTCGGTCTCCTGTTGCGCGGTGAGGTGATCTGGCAGAAGGCCCGAGGTGCCGGGGGTTCGTGCGCGTGGGGATCGTTCCAGCGCCCGGCCAACCCGGTCCTACGGGACTTGACCGAACGAGTGGTGATCGCCAGCAAGGGTCGGTTCGATCGCGCCAAGTCGGCAGCCGAGCGCAAGCAGGCAGAGTTGCCGCACACCTGGTCCTTGTCCAAGGACGAGTTCATGGAAGCGACGACGGACGTCTGGGAGATCCCGCCCGAGAGTGCGCGGCGGGTCGGTCACCCGGCCCCGTTTCCGATCGAACTCCCAGAACGACTCATTCATCTGTACACCTACTACGAGGATCTGGTCGTCGATCCCTTCATGGGTTCGGGCACGACGGCGCTGGCCGCACTCCGCACCGGCCGCCACTACGCCGGGTACGACACCGATCCCGAGTACGTCGAGGCGGCACGTACGCGGATCGAGGCGGAACAGCGCCGGCTGGAGCGTTTGAAGGACCGGGATGAGGAGCCGATCACAGTGTTGCTCCCGGCGATACCGATGCCCGACGAGGAATCCGGCGACTTTCAATCGCGTGCTGGTCGGGAGGGGCGGGCGGCCAAGGAGATTGCCGAGGCGGTCCTCCACGCCTGTGGCTTCGAGGACATCGAGTCCGACAAGCGGTTCCCTTCGGGCGTCGAAGTGAATTTCGCGGCGCGAGACAAGCTCGGCAAGCTGTGGTTTTTCGACGTCTCCGGCGGCTTCACCAGTAGCCGCCCCGGCTTGAAGCGCACGGACACCCTCTGGAAGGCGCTCGGGAAGGCATTGGTCTTGAAGGAGGCCGAACCGAAGGTCCCGCTGGTGTTGCTGACGACGCACGCGCCCGCCGCCAAGAGTTCCGGCGCGGCTTCGCTGGACGTCGTGACCGGGAACGGGAAACCTATTCGTGCCGTACTGGAGATGCTGACTCCTGATGGTCAGCATCAGTTGAGGGAGTTCGCCCGACTCGGTGCGGATGCGGACGCCGCGGGTGACTGAGGAGTCACAAGAACACCGTTGGCCGGGCCGGCTCGCAGTCGGAGTTCTTCGCGGCGATCCGCCCGAAGTGTTTCTCGCGTCCTCGGCGGCGGTCCTCGGACGCGTCCTCGCGCTGCGGTTGGTCGCGCGATCCGATCCCTCCGAGTTGCGGGCCAAGGGCGTGCTCGACGACATCCGGGCCGCGCTCCTCGAGGAGCGCTGGGCCGACGCGGTGGTCGCCTGGATGGAAGCTACGGGCTCGACGATTGACGGGTACCCGGATGAAGAGGTCTGGACGGACTCGCGCCTCGACCTGGAGTTCACGGCGCTCGAGCTGCGCATGACGAGGATCTTCGGTGATGGGGGTGATGATGCCGAGTGACTTCCAGGCGTCGGCCGGTGAGCAGGGGAGGCGGTTCGCCGAGCAGTGCACCGCTTTCCTACGAGGGCTGGGTTGGGAGGTCGGTGCTCCGCTTCGGCTCGGCGAGGTAGGCGTCGAGATCGACGCGGTCGGGACGAGCCCCGGTGGTTCGGTGGTGTGGTTCGAGTACAAGGGCAGCGTCCAGGGCAATCGGCCTGGGCTTCGTCGCACCGACACGCTGAAGAAGGCAATCGCCAATGGCGCGTTGCTCCAAGGGCTCGAAGCTCCCAAGCCCTTTGTCGTGATCACCTCTCATCTCCCGGTCGGTGGGAGCGGTGACGCGATGCTCGAAGCCGCGCTGCGTCTCGGCTATTTGGCCGAAGTCGTGTGTCTGTACGACCCCGCGACCCACGATCGGCTCGATCGTTGGTGACCGAGGCGGCCGCGGCGGGCGACGCGCCCTAACGTCGGCGCCGTGCTCTTCGCAGTCACGACGCAGAACGTCGGAGTACTCGTGGCCTTCGGCGGCGGGATGATCTCGATTCTCTCGCCGTGTGTGTTGCCGATGGTGCCGGGCTATCTGAGCGTCGTGAGTGGCGTCTCGATCGCCGAGCTCAAGGACGGCGAATCTGCGAACCTCGGCCGTATCGCGTGGACCACTGGCCTCTTCACGCTCGGGTTCGGTTCGGTGTTCACCATCCTGGGCCTCGCGGCCAGCGGGATCGGCCAGGCCGCGTTCGACAACCAGACGACGCTGACCCGAGTCTCGGGCGGGCTCATCATGGTGATGGCGTTGTACCTCGTCGGTTCGCAAGTCCTGCGGGCTCCGCGCTTGTACCCGGAGAAGCGATTCCACGTCGGGCGACGATTCGGTTGGGCCACGGCGTTCGTCGTCGGTGCCGCGTTCGGGTTCGGCTGGTCGCCGTGTCTGGGACCGGTCCTTGCCGCGGTCTTCGGTGTGGCGGCCACGCAGACCTCCGCCCGGGCGGTCGGCTTGTTGGTGGCGTACTCCGCGGGGATGGGTGTCTCGTTCCTGGTCGTCGGCCTCGCGTTCGGCGCATCGAGCCCCGCGCTGCGATTCCTCAACCGTCATGTGCGGGTCATCACGTTCTTCTCCGCGGCCGTGCTGTTCGGGTTCGGGCTGCTGTTGCTCCTGGATCAGTTGTCGTGGTTGACCGCGCGCATCACCGACCTGCTCGACTCCATCGGCCTCGGCGGTCTCGTCGACGCCGGGTAGCCCTTTCCGGGGTGGCCGTTGTCGACCGGGGCGCGTGCCAGAATCGCTCGATGGCTGGTATCGCTGATTCCGCGGAGTGGGATGCCCTCTCGGCGCACTACGAATCGATTGCCGAGACCGATCTGCGCGACCTCTTTGCGGCGGACCCCGATCGGGGCTCCACCTTCGTGGCCGAGGCCGGCGATCTGTACCTCGATTATTCGAAGCATCGTCTGAACCGAGACACCATCACGCTGCTCGCCGCCGTGGCGCGCCGGGCCGGCGTGGAGTCCCTGCGCGACGCGATGTTCGAGGGCGAGCGGATCAACGTCACCGAGGATCGGTCGGTCCTGCACGTGGCCCTGCGTGCGCCGCGCGGCACCGAGCTGATCGTCGACGGCGTCGACGTCGTTGCCGAGGTGCACGAGGTCCTCGATCGCATGGCGGCCTTCGCCAACCGGGTACGGCACGGCGAGTGGACCGGTCACACCGGCCGCACGATCGAAGCGATCGTCAACATCGGTATCGGCGGGAGTGACCTCGGGCCGCGCATGGCCACCACCGCGCTGGCCGCCTTCGCCGACCGCTCCATGACCTACCGGTTCGTCTCCAACGTCGACGGTTCCGATTTCCTCGAAGCCACTCGCGACCTCGATCCGGCGACCACGTTGTTCATCGTCGCGTCGAAGACGTTCACCACGCTCGAGACGATGACGAACGCCCACTCGGCGCGGGCGTGGTCGCTCGCGGGGCTCGGCGACGAGTCCGCGGTCGCGAAGCACTTCGTCGCGGTCTCGACCAATGCCGAGGCCGTGGCCGCGTTCGGGATCGATCCGGCGAACATGTTCGGGTTCTGGGATTGGGTCGGCGGTCGGTATTCGTTCGATTCGGCGATCGGGCTCTCGTTGATGCTCGCGATCGGCCCGGACCACTTCGACGACATGCTCGCGGGCTTCCACCTCATGGACGAGCACTTCCGTACCGCGCCGGTCGAGTCGAACCTGCCCATGCTGATGGGGCTGATCGGAGTTTGGTACGGCAACTGCTTCGGGGCGGAGACGCTCGCGGTGCTGCCGTACAGCCAATACCTCGCTCACCTCCCCGCGTACCTGCAGCAGCTCGACATGGAGAGCAACGGCAAATCGGTGACCCGCGAGGGTGCGCCGGTCGGAATGTCGACGGGCCCGATCGTGTGGGGCCAGGCGGGGACCAACGGCCAGCACGCCTATTACCAGCTCATCCATCAGGGGACGAAGCTCATCCCGACCGACTTCATAGGGGTGGCGCGCGCCGCCGAGCCGATCGGCGACCACCAAGATCTGCTCGTCGCCAACCTGTTGGCCCAACCCGAAGCGCTGGCGTTCGGCAAGACCGCAGCCGAGGTGGCCGCGGAGGGGATTGCGCCCGAGCAGGCACCGCATCGGGTGTTCGCGGGGAATCATCCGTCGTCGACGATCCTGATGCCCGAACTCACGCCGTCCACGTTGGGTCAACTGATCGCGCTCTACGAACACAAGGTGTTCACCCAGGGCGCGATCTGGAACATCAACTCGTTCGACCAGTGGGGAGTCGAACTCGGCAAGCAGCTGGCCCAACGCATCGTTCCCGAACTCGAATCCGCCGCCGATCCGGCGCACGATTCGTCGACGAACGCGCTGATTCGTCGCTACCGTGAGCTTCGCGCTCGCTGAGGAGATCTCATGCAACTCGGAATGGTCGGACTCGGGCGTATGGGCGCCAACTTGGTCCGCAGGCTCATGCGCGACGGTCACGAATGCGTCGTCTACGACGTCGACGAGGCGTCGGTCGCGCAGCTCGTCTCCGAAGGCGCGACGGGCGCCGCGAGCCTCGAGGAGTTCGTGACGCTCCTGACACCGCCCCGAGCGGCCTGGATCATGGTGCCCGCGGCCATCACCGGCTCGACCGTCACCGATCTGGCCGCGCTGATGAGTCGCGACGACATCGTCGTCGACGGTGGCAACTCGTACTACCGCGACGATGTCGACCGTGCCGGCGCACTCGCGCCGCAGGGCATCCATTACGTCGACATCGGTACGAGCGGCGGTGTGTTCGGGCTCGAGCGTGGGTTCTGTCTGATGGTCGGTGGCGAAGCCGCGATCGTGGAGCATCTCGATCCGATCCTGCGCACGATTGCGCCGGGAGTCGACGGGGCGCCGCGGACACCGGGCAAGACCGGCGAGCCCAGCCCCGCCGAGAACGGCTACCTCCATTGCGGGCCCGCCGGAGCAGGCCACTTCGTGAAGATGGTCCACAACGGGATCGAGTACGGGATGATGGCGGCGTACGCCGAGGGATTGAACGTCCTTCACCACGCGAATGTGGGGAAGGCCTCGCAAGTCCACGACGCCGAAACGACACCGCTGCGCGACCCGCAGTACTACCAGTACGACATCGACGTGCCCGCGGTCACCGAAGTATGGCGGCGGGGGAGTGTGGTGGCGTCCTGGTTGCTCGATCTTGCCGCTCACGCGTTCTCGGAGTCGCCCACGTTGGCCGAGTTCGAGGGGCGGGTCTCGGATTCCGGTGAAGGGCGGTGGACGGCGTTGGCCGCGATCGATGAAGGCGTGCCGATCCATGTGCTCTCGGCCGCCTTGTTCGACCGGTTCGAATCGAGGGAAGAATCGGAGTTCGCGAACCGGATCCTTTCGGCGATGCGCAAGGAGTTTGGTGGCCATGCCGAAAAGTCCTGACCGCGGTCTCGGCCAGGCCGACGCGCTCTGTTGGTTCGGCGCGACGGGCGACCTCGGCTACAAGATGACCATCCCCGCGCTCTACGGCATGGCCCGTCACGGCCGGCTCGACGTGCCGGTGATCGGGATTGCCCGCGGCGGGAAGACCCTCGCGGACCTCCAGGACCGGATCCGGGCGAGTCTGGACGAACACGTCGGAGCTGACGCGATCGACGCGACGGCCCTCGACCACCTGATGAGTTCCCTGCAGTACGTCGACGGCGATTACACCGATCCCTCGACCTTCAAGGCGCTGCGGACTGCGCTCGCCAACGTCGGCGCGACCGCACCGGCGCACTACCTCGCGATACCGCCGAGCCTGTTCGGGCCGGTCGTGAAGTCGTTGGGCGAGTACGGCGCCGCGGAGAACGGAAGGTTGATCGTCGAGAAGCCGTTCGGTCGTGACCTCGCGTCTGCTCGCGAGCTCAATCGGATCGTGCATT
>JAENVU010000346.1 GCA_016650415.1 Acidimicrobiia bacterium | reverse complement strand
GTGTCGAGGGTGAACGTCACGAGCCCGTCGACGTCGGCCGGGGCGAGCCCGGCGTCGTCGAGGGCGGCCTTGACCGACTCGCACGCGAGTTGCAGTTCGGTGCGGCCCGACTCCTTGGAGAACTCGGTCTGGCCGATCCCGGCGATCGCGGCGCGGTCCTTCAACCAGGCGGTCATGAGCGGTCACCGTCGGCTGGGTCGACCGGGAGGCTGATCGTGGCGGTCCCGCTCACGTGTTCGCCGAGATCGTCGATCGCGGTGAACTCGATCTCGACGAACCCCTCGTCGGCGGTGCGGGAAAGGTCGGTGACCGTGCCCGTGTAGGCGAGGGTGTGGCCCGGGAAGACGGGAACGCCGAGTCGGATCGCGAGCCGGGTCACCATCGCGTCGGGTCCGGCCCAGTCGGTGAGGAAGCGGCTGCAGCAGCCGGTGTCCGAGAGGATGTTCATGAAGATGTCGGGCGCGCCCTGCGCGTTCGCGTAGTCGCGGTCGTGATGCACGGGCATGTAGTCGCGGGTGGCGATGGCGCCGGCGACGATGACCGTCGCGGTGACGTCGATCACCAGTGGGGTGAGCGCGTCGCCGACCGTGATCGTGTGCCAGTCGAGGCTCGTCGTCATGTCGCTCACGACTCGGCCACCGGCGTGAAGAGGGGGAGGACGAGCCCGCCGTCGAACTCCTCGTACTGCACCTGCACCGGCATCCCGATCGAGACCGCGTCGGGGGTCGTGCCGACGAGGTTCGTGACGAGCCGCACGCCTTCCTCGAGCTCGACGAGCGCCACGATGTAGTCCTCCTCGAACCACGGGTACTGAGGATGGCGGGGCATCACGAAGCTGAAGACCGTGCCGCGGCCGGACGACTCGATCGGGTCCCACGCGAGCGAGTTGCAGTGCGGGCACATGGGCCGCGGTGGGTGGCGCAGCGCGCCGCAGCCGGCGCAGCGCTGGACGAGCAGCGTGCGTTGCTTCAGGCCGTCCCAGAAGAACTGGGTGTCCGGCGTCATCGACGGGGCGAGCCGCTCGCTCATGACGTTCCCCCTCGTGGTCCTTCGGGCCGGGCCGGTCGGGCCACGCTCCGCCGTAGCTGTCGAGGCTCCGGAATGCGTGCGGCGTCGCTCATGAGAGGCCCTCGGGTTTGAACTTGAGGATGCGGAACCGCTGGGTGCCGACCACCTCACCCGCGTCGTCCACGTAGGTCGTCACCCAGGTGAGGAAACGACCGGGGCCGAGCCGGGTCCGCTTCTCCTCCGAGACCGTCTCGACCACCGTGGTGGCCGAGACGCGGTCGCCGAGGTGGAGCGGTCGCATGATCTCGAACTCCGAGTTGGTGGCAAGGGTGCCGACGAAGCCGGCGTCGTCGAGCAGGCTGAGGACCGCGGCGTCGTCGCCTTCGACGGGGGAGCCTCCGCGCTCGCGGATGCCGGTGATCGTCGGGGTGGCCATGGTCCAGGTTTGGAGCATGAGCGGGGGCGCGACGATCTCGCCGAAGCGGGACGCGGTCGCGGCCTCGACGTCGGTGTACACGGGGTTCGCGTCCTCGAAGGCCGCGGCCCAGTGCCGGATCATCGGCTGGTTCACCGGGTCCGGCGCGACCGTGCGTCCGTTGCCGACCGGTTGCCCGACGAGTGCTGCGAGCGCCTCGTCCAATGCTGATGTTTGGTGATCTCCCGGCGTCACGGTCTGCTCTCTACCACGGGAGCGCGTTTGCGTGCCCGACGGCGATGGAACGAGTGAAGATGCGCCAGGGCCCGCGCCGGTGCAACGACCGCGCGATGCTGGTGCCTCACGACGAAGGGACCCGACGATGTCGCGACTCCGCACGCTGAGAACCGCACTCCTGGTCGCCGACGCGGCCGCGCACGTCGTCGCCTTCCGTCAGGCGCAGCGCGCCGACGCCTCGTCGCGAGACCGCTTCGGCATGCTTGGCGGCGCGGCGATGTACGCATTGCTGGCCGCCGGCGTTGCCGGCGGGAACTCGGTTGCCGAGCGCGAGGCTGCCCGGGCCCCGGTCGGCGGGATCGCGGCGCTGGTCGTGACCTGGAAGCAGTCGGCCATCCCTGCGGCGACCCGCCAAGCGATCATCGGCATCGACGTGCTCCTGGTCGTCGCCGGCATCGCAGCACGCCGCGAGTCGGCCGCGATCGCGTAGCCGCTCCCTCAGCGAGTTCCGGTCAGCACCGGCAGCAGTACCTCGGCCACCGCGCCTGCCGATCCACGCTCACGAACTGTGTTGGTGCCGTTCGTCTCGCGGATGCATATCCGCAACACGCTGGTTACGAACCTTCGCGATGCTGGACGCTACGACCCCCCGAGTCGGAGAAAACCCACGATGGACCAGCGGAACGAGCACGAAATGTCCGCCCTGCGGTGGTTGGCCAACCGCCTGGCCTGGGAAACGACGTTGGATGCGCTTCGGGTGCAGGCCGCAACTGGCGCGTCGGAACCGGTGACCTGGATCCAACTCGCACCGGCGATGCCGGGACCGAACGCCGCGCCGACGGCAGAGCCCAGAGTCGATCGCGTGGCCTGAAGCGGTCATTCGGTCGCGCGGCCGCCCTGACGCAGCCGGTGGCGCAGACCGAACGTGACGCTCGTCCGGCCTGTTCACGCCGTTTACTCCCACCGGTACGCTCCGGTCACGCTCGAACCGGGGGGTGAGACGGCCAGTGGAATGCGCACAGTGCGGCGCGGCGAACCGAGACGGTGCCCGCTTCTGTAGTGGGTGTGGGTCCGACCTCGCCCCGAAGTGCTCCGGCTGTGGCGCGGACCTCGGCCCGAACGCCCGGTTCTGCGACCAGTGCGGTACGCCCGTCACCGGTTCGACCTCGGCACCTCCGGTCGCTCCGGCGTCCACCCC
>JAENVU010000345.1 GCA_016650415.1 Acidimicrobiia bacterium | reverse complement strand
TGGCGCGCCAATCGCCGCTCCGGACAAATCGTCTCGAAGGTGACCGCAACGCCCGTTCGGTCCGACCATCGTCGCAAGTACGGCTCGGCGAGCGGGACGAGTCCCTCTTCCTCGGTCACCGTCGTGCGGAGCTGGTAGAGCGTCTCGCGAAGTTCGACGACGACCTGGCGCACGGTGCGGTGCAGCTCGGGAAGCGCGGGGTCGCTGTAGCGATTCGAGAGACGATCGAGCTCGAACCCGATGTACGCGAGCGACTGCGCCGTGCGGTCGTGAAGGTCGCGGGCGATCCGGGCCCGTTCGGCTTCGGCGCCCAACGTACGCAAACGGCCGAACCACCGGGCGTTGTCGACGGCGAGTGCGAGCGACGACGCGATGCGGGAGAAGAGTTCGGCATCGGCGCTGCTGATGCGTTCCGGGGCGCGGTGTTCGACCGACACCACGCCGACCACCCGATCCGGCGTGCGCAGACCGACGATCATGCCGCTACTCGCGAACTCTCGATTCCAGAGTTCGGCCTGGCTGGTGGTGCTCTCGACCTTGACGACGCCCGGTCGGGCCAGCGCTTCCCGCACGCGACTCGGCAGGTCGGCGGTCTCCAGGTGCTCGTCGACGACCGCACCCTCCGCGAGCTGGGTGCGCCACGCATCACTCGTCTCGTCGGCGAGGAGCACGACGAGGACGTCGGGCTCGAACACTTCGCGCAACGTGTCCCGGGCGGAGGCGACGACCTCGGCGAGGTCGAGGGAGTCGGGCAAGGTTCGAACGACGTCGTGGAGCGCGTGGAAGAGATCATTCGCGAGTGCCATGCGTGACACTTCGTCGGCGGACTCTCGTTCCCGTTCTTCGGCTTCCAACCAGAGCTGTCGGGTATAGCCCCCGACGACCGCGGCCGCGGCGACCACCATGGACGCGAGCAGCCCGGTCCGCAGCGCGTCGGGAGTCGCGCCGCCGATCACGTCGGCCATCAGGATCGTGCCCGCGGTGAACAGCGCACCGAAGAATCCCTCGCGGTACCCCCAGCCGTACGCCGCGAGCAGCACCGTCGGAATCGGCATCAAGAGGAACGGGCTCGACCAGGTGTCGGTGATCGCAATGGACCCGACGGCGATCAGGAGATCGAAGACGACCCGCGCCTCGGCGCGCCAGGTCGCCGGATAGATGTTGATCGGCCGGATGGTGCGGTAGACGGTGTTGGCGAGGAGCACACCGCCCGCGAGGGACAAGGCGTGGCGGTTCGGCTGGCTCGTCGTCAGTGCCAGCACGACGCCGATGATCAGACAGACCCAACGCAACCAGGTCGCGAGCGGTCCGAGCCGGCCGAGTTCCTCGACGGACCGAGGATTGAGTCGCGGTCCGATCCGGCGAGCCCAGCGAGTCGACCACAACTTCGGTTGGCTGGCCCGCCGGCTGGCCCGGGCCGCTCGCCGCTGTACGGCCTTGCTCGGGGCATCAGTGCGACGACGGCTGGCAGGGGCGGGGGAGGTCGACGTGGCTTCGATCGGCCAATTGTGACCGGTCGAGGGCTGAAGGTGCGGTCAATCGGTCGGGAAGCCGGGGGCTCCTAGGATCCGTCGATGCTCTTGGTTGGACTCACCGGTGGGATCGGGGCGGGCAAGTCGACGGTTGCGGCCCTGCTTGCGAGCCATGGGGCCGTGATCCTCGACGCGGATCAGGTCGCCCGCGACGTGGTCGAACCCGACCAACCGGCGTTCCACGCCCTGGTGAAGGAGTTCGGTCCCGAGATCGTCGGTGCCGACGGCCGACTCGATCGCGCCGTCGTCGCGGCCAAGGCCTTCGCCACACCCGAAGGCAAGGCGGCGCTCGATGCGATCACCCATCCGGCGATCCATGCCGAGTTCGGCAAGCGCATGACCGAAGCCCCGAGCGACGCGATCGTCGTGATGGATGTGCCCCTGCTCGTCGAATCCGGCAACGCCGCCGAGCGTGGGTACGAGGTCGTGATCGTGGTGGAGGCGCCCGAGCATCTCCGCCTGGACCGGCTGGAGGACCGCGGACTCGAACGGTCCGATGCCGAGTCCCGGATGCGGGCCCAGGCCACCGACGAACAGCGCCGGGAAGTGGCGACCCATCTCATCGACAACGGCGCCGACCACGCGGATCTCCAGGTCCAGGTCGACACTCTCTGGGCCGATCTCCAAGCCCGCCACGCGGCCAAGACCTGACGCCCCGTCCCCTCCACGACATTCGTGCGAAGTTGAACACCGGGGTGTGCGCGATCGCACAAATGTCTCATGCGGGAGACCGCATGGCGGCGCGAAGGCGGTCAAGGGTCCACTCTGGTCGGTGCACGATGTCGAACCAGGCGAAGCGCAGCACTCGCCAGCCGGCAGCGGTCAGCCTGCGATCGCGATCTGCATCTGCCATCCGATCGAGCAACGCAGTGTGGTGTTCCTTACCGTCGGTTTCGATCACGATCCGAGAATCTCGGTAGAGAAAGTCGACGCGGCCAATCCATCCATCGTCGTCTCCGAGATCGACCTGGCGGTCAGGTTGTGGGAGCTCGCCGGCTGTAATGAGGTCGACGAACTCCTGCTCGAGCACGGATGCGGGCGCGACGAAGCCGTCACCCCGCGCTTCGAGGATCGAGCGGATCACCGTGGCGCGACGCCGGCCGCGTGTGCCCATGTCCCGCGCCACCCGGGAGGGGTCGACGAGGGTCAGCGAACCGCGGCCGAGCGCGGTATCGATGGCGCGGGCGAGTCTCTCAGCCCGAATCACGGCACTGAGGTCGAACAACGTCCTCGCCAGCGTCGTCACCGGAATCCCGCTGATCAACTGCACGTGGTGGGCAGGAAGGAGGTTGCTGCGGTGCTGGAGAACCCCGACCCGACGGATGTGGCTCCCGGCCAAGGCCGTGATCTCGATGACCTCTCCGAATCCCGGCTGCCCGTGGAGCCGAGCAGCACACCGGTGGGATGCACATGCCGTGCACCTCGCACCGAGAACGGCGGCCATCACGCTGGCTTCGAAGGTCTCGGGACTGCCGAGGAGCCTCAAGACGCCATCACCGGCCGACTGCCAACGTCCGGTCGAGCGCCGATGCGCCACCATCCGTCTGGTCCCTTGGAGGAGGAGCACTTGCCGCACACTGAAGTGTCCGAGCTGCCTGGACGCGAGCTCCTCGACGCGCCGATCGATCTCGGCGGTCACGGAAACGACCGTACCGGCATGGTGTGACACCGCCCGTCCGGCCCGCGTCTTGCCGACTTTCGTGCGAAGTCGCACACCGGAGTGGCCAACTGCGAACGAAAGTCGGGGAGTAGGCGAGAGGACGGGTCGCGGCGGGGGATGGTCTCACCCGGTCGGTAGGGTGGGCGAGTGCCCGAGTTCCAGCTTGTTTCCGATTTCGAACCGGCCGGCGACCAACCCAAGGCCATCGCGGAGCTGACTGCCGGCGTGGAGGCGGGGGAGCGGTACCAGACGCTCCTGGGGATCACCGGCTCAGGGAAGTCCTTCACGATCGCGGGTTTGATCGCCGCAGTCCAGCGGCCCACGCTGATCCTCGCCCCGAACAAGAGTCTCGCCGCACAACTCGCTGCCGAGTTCCGGGAGTTCTTCCCGCACAACCGGGTCGAGTACTTCGTGTCCTACTACGACTATTACCAACCCGAGGCGTACCTCCCGTCGAGTGACACCTTCATCGAGAAGGACTCGTCGATCAACGACGAGATCGACCGCCTGCGTCACAGCGCGACGGCCGCGCTCCTCTCGCGTCGCGATGTCGTCATCATCGCGAGCGTCTCGGCCATCTACGGGCTCGGTTCGCCCGAGACCTACGCGACCCAACTCCTGACGCTCAACGTCGGGGAGGAGCACGACCAACGCGCGATTCTCAAGCGGCTGGTCGAGCTGCAGTACGAGCGCAACGACATGTCGTTCGTGCGCAACAAGTTCCGGGTACGCGGCGACACGATCGAGATCTTCCCCGCCTACGAGGAACGCGGCATTCGCGTCCAACTGTTCGGCGACGAGATCGAACGGATCATGTCGGTCGACCCGGTGACCGGCGAACTCGTCGAGGACCTCGAAACGCTCGTGCTCTTCCCGGCGTCGCACTACGTCACCCAGGAAGATCAACTGAAGAAGTCGATGGAGGGCATCGAAGCCGAGCTCTACGAACGCCTCGCGTGGTTGGAAGCCCGCGGCAAGTTGCTCGAGGCCCAGCGCCTGCGGATGCGCACCACGTACGACCTCGAGATGATGCGCGAGATCGGCTTCTGTTCCGGGATCGAGAACTACTCCCGCCACCTCGACGGCCGCGCCGCGGGTGAGGCTCCGTACACATTGCTCGACTACTTCCCCGACGACTTCCTGATGGTGCTCGACGAGAGCCACGTCACGGTGCCCCAGCTTCACGGCCAGTACGAAGGTGACCGTTCCCGCAAGGACACGCTGGTCGAGCACGGCTTCCGCCTGCCGAGCGCGATGGATAACCGACCACTCCGCTTCGAGGAGTTCGGCGAGAAGATCAACCAGGCCGTGTTCATGTCGGCCACGCCGAGTCCGTACGAACTCGAGGTGTCGACCAAGGTCGTCGAACAGGTGGTACGACCCACCGGCTTGATGGACCCGGAAGTCGTCGTCCGACCGACCAAGGGCCAGATCGACGATCTGGTCGCCGAGATCAATGCCCGGGCCGAGAAGGACCAGCGGGTCCTGGTCACGACGCTGACCAAGAAGATGTCCGAGGATCTGACCGACTATCTCCTCGAACTCGGGATCCGCGTGCGGTACCTCCACAGCGAGGTGGACACCCTCGAACGCGTCGAGATCCTGCGGTCCTTGCGGCTCGGTGAGTTCGATGTCCTCATCGGCATCAACCTCCTCCGGGAGGGACTCGACCTGCCCGAGGTGTCCTTCGTCGCGATTCTCGATGCCGACAAGGAAGGCTTCCTGCGTTCCTCTACGGCACTCATCCAGACGATGGGACGCGCCGCTCGGAACGTGGAAGGCCAGGTCGTGATGTACGCCGACCAGGTGACCGACTCGATGCGTTTCGCGATCAGCGAGACCAACCGGCGGCGCAAGCGGCAACTCGAATACAACGAGGAACACGGCATCGATCCCCAGACCATCCGCAAGAAGGTCACCGACATCCTCGAAATGGTGCGCCTGCGCGACAGTGACGACACCTCGGCCGCCGGGAGCGGTCGCGGCCGGGGAAGGAACCGGCGGAGCAGCGCGATCTTCGCCGACCTCCAGGGCGTCCCACCCGACGAACTCGGTCGACTCATCCAGAGTCTCCAGGAAGAGATGCACGAAGCCGCCAAGGAACTGCGTTTCGAGGAAGCGGCCCGCCTGCGCGACGAGATCAACGAACTGAAGCGGGAACTCAAAGCCGTCAGCTGACCCGACCCGGCTCTCGTGACGAACATGCGTTCGTTTGGGAGTTCCCGGCGGGTACAGTGCAGCGATGGCGGAGGCGAAGCGCACGGCAAAGAAATCTGGGACTGCGAAGGCCTCGCCGGCGCGGAAATCGGCTGCGAAGAAGCCGGCCGCGAAGAAGCC
>JAENVU010000344.1 GCA_016650415.1 Acidimicrobiia bacterium | reverse complement strand
GATCTTCGAAGGCCGGTACGGCAGCGTCTGGGATCCAGTGCGCGCCGCGCACACCACCGGCATGAACACCGGCACGGTCGGCGTGGCGCTGATCGGCAACTTCCAGAACACGCCGGCCCCGGCCGCCGCCATCGACGCGCTGGAACGGCTGCTCGCATGGAAGCTCAACCTGCATGGTGTCGATCCGACCCGCTTGGTCGACTACACGACCATCTCCGGCACGGATCGGTGGCCCGCGGGGTCCACGCACACGTTGCCGTTCATCGTCGGCCACCGCGACCCGGGTTCCACCGACTGTCCCGGCAACTTCGTCTATTCGCAGCTGGCGCGGATCCGGCTCGACGTGGCGAACCGCATCTTGACTGGCGGCGCCGACCAGGTCGCGTCCCATTCGGTGTCGTCGAGCGCGCCGAAGCTCGCGGTGGCGAGTTCGTATGGCGTCGTGTACCCCGCCGGCGGTGCGCCGGAGCTGCGCGCCCGTTCGGTCTGGCCGAACTGGTCGATCGCTCGCGATGTGGAGATGACGAGTTCCGGGAATGGTGGGTACACCCTGGACGGTTTCGGCGGACCGCATCCCTTCGGGTACGCGCCGGCACTGCGCGGCGGGCCCTACTGGCGGGGATTCGACATCGCCCGGGATCTCGTCCTGCGCGACGGTGGCGGGGGTTGGATCCTCGACGGTTTCGGCGCGGTGCATGCGTTCGGCGGTGCGCCGAAGCTCGGGCGCGGCCCCTATTTCCCCGGCTACGACGTGGCCCGGAAGCTCGTACATTTCCGTTCGGGTTGGTACGTGCTGGACGCGTTCGGCGGACTCCATCCGCTGGGATCTGCACCGCGCCTGGCCGGCCCGTATTGGCCGGGCTGGGCGGTGGCGATGGACGTGAAGGCGAATCCCGATGGTCCCGGTGGTTACGTGCTCGACGCGTTCGGCGGCATCTCGCCCGTCGGCGGTGCGCCGAGTCTGAGTGGCGTGCCGTACTTCGGACGCGGTGTGGCCCGCGGGTTCGTCGTGTTGTCCGGGGGCCGCGGGTACACGGTTCGTGAGGACGGCTACCTCGCTCGCTTCGGTGGTGCACCGACGGTGTCCCAAGGTCGGGCCACGTGGCGCAACGCGGCGCCCATCACCAGTCCCTGGGTCATCATCGGCGTCGCTGCCTCGTGAGCGGGACGGGGGGTTCGTGGCCCGGCCGAGCCCGAACCTCAGAGATCCAGGGGCTCGTGTTCGATCTGGGTGATGAGCGAGTCGATGCTCGCCTCGACGCCGCCGCGCATCCGAGCGGTCAAGGTGAGTCCCATCACGATGCCGGTCACGATCGTCCCCGCGAGGAAGCCGATCTCGACCCGCAACGCCAGGTCGGAGATGACGGCGGCCCCGATGACGAACGCGACGACACCGGCACCCCACGCCGCTGCGGCTTCCTTGTGTCCGTGGAGGGCAATCAGGGCCTGGGCGATGGTTAACGCGATGATGAAGATGCCGTTGCCGGCGACGAGGAGTCCGAGGTCGACGGCGCCGATGTCGAAGGGTGGGAACAGCTTCTCCCCAATAGGGACTCCGACGGCGAAGGCCGCGGCGGTGCCGAGCGCGGCGATCGCGCAAACGAGGACCATCAGTTGGCGGAATCCGTTCCGGAACTCGTCGTGGCGGCCGGCGCCGGCGAGCCCCGCGAGTTTGGGCAACAGCGTTCCCTGCACCGCCTGGAACAGCAGCGGTGGAATCCGACCGACGAAGAAGGCACTGCTGAGTGCCGCGGCGATAGCGATGTCGCCGGGTCCGCGCAGGATGCCGACGCCGAGCAGCACGGAGTAGCCCAGTACCTGCATGAGCAACGAGCCGGCGAGCAACCAGCCCAGCGTGTTGGACAACTCGGAGTACGGCGCCGGCGGACCCTCCTGAAGGAGACCCTTCTGGCCGAGGAGCGCGATTCCGGTCGCGAGGAACGGCGACAGTGCGATGCAGAGTCCGTACGGCCCCGCGGTGTCGACACCGAGCTGCCAGAGCACGACCGCGGCAGCCAGTTTCGCGCTCCCGTCGATCGCGAGGATCTTCCCGTAGGGAACGAAGCGGCCGTTTCCGGAGAGCGTGCCGCGGGTCAGGTGCATGAACGCGAAGCCGAAGAGGCCGATCGCGAGGCTCACGACGAGGAGCCAGTCTCCGTGGAAGAGGCCGTCGACGTAGAGCGGAGCCGCCGCGACGGCCACGACCGCCATGATGGCGGTGAGAGCGGCGCCGAGTCGCGCGGCGCGATGGACCAGTGGGCCGCCGCCGAGGTTCTGCGCACCGCGATGGGCCAGCGCGCGGCCCACCTCTTGCTCGAGCGGGAGGAACAGCCCTGGTCCGGCAACGAAGATGAAGCCCCAGAACGCGTTGAAGGCGTTGAACGGACGGTCCGGCAGTGCCTGACGGGCGACGGTCAGGAAGATGAAGGTCGTGACGGCCGTGATCATCAGGCCGATACCCACCGCGAGGGTGCCCTCGGGCACGGCGTCCCGGGTCTTGCCGATGAGGTTCTCGGCCCGATCTTTCACGAGTGGCGACCCGATCTTCGCGGTGAGGGACTCGGCGGCTGCTCGTACCGCCCGAAAGCCGCATGAGTGTACCTGGACGACCCCGCGACGAGGGTCACACCCGTTCGGGCCCGGTCGGGCATGGTCGATCGGGGTTCGCGATGATGTCGGGGTGAAGACGCGCACGTTGTTGGTGTTGGCGCTCGTGACCGGTCTGGCGATCTTGATCGCCGGAATCCTGCAGATCACTGCGGGCGGTCGCTGAACAGTGCGCGGCGAGATCGACGAGAATGACCATTCGCAAAGATTCCTGACCCCGGAGGCATCCCATGGCTGAGCAGTTCGACGTCGTGGTGCTCGGCGGTGGGCCCGGCGGGTACGCATCGGCCCTCTATGGCGCGTCCGCCGGATTGAACATCGCGATCGTCGAGGAGGCGCGGATCGGCGGCACCTGCCTGCACCGTGGCTGCATCCCCGCGAAGGAGCTTCTGCAGACCGCCGAAGTGCTGCGCACGGTCCGCACTGCGAAGGAGTTCGGTGTCGATGCCGGTCAGCCCACGGTTGATCTGGCCACGAGCCTGGCGCGCAAGCAGACCGTCGTCGACCGGTTGACCAAGGGTCTCGAAGGACTCCTGAAAGGCCGCAAGGTCACGGTGTATCCCGGGACCGGCACCGTGGTGGATGCCGCGGCCCGGCTCGTCCGGGTATCGGACGGCACCGAGATCACGGCCACGTCGCTCATCATCGCGACCGGTTCGGCGCCGCGGTCCATTCCCGGATTCGACTTCGACGGCGAACGGATCCTGTCGTCGGACCACGTGCTCACCATGGACCAGGTCCCCGGCCGGGTGGCGATCATCGGCGGCGGGGCGATCGGCTGCGAGTTCGCCTCGTACCTCGCGGATGTCGGGAGTGAGGTGACCGTCCTCGAAGCGCTCCCGAGCATCCTGCCCGGCGTCGACAAGCAGGTCGCCGACGTCGTCGCCCGCGCGTTCAAGAAGCGTCGCATCACGGTCGAGACCGGGATCAGCGTGACCGGATACGACCGCGGTGAGGCACTGACGTTGCACGCGCATCGCGGTGACGAGACCGGCGATCTCGAGGTCGACGCGATCGTGGTGAGCGTCGGCCGCCGGCCGCGCTCGGAGAACATCGGCCTCGAAGCGTCGGGGGTCACGATCGACGAGCGGGGCTTCATCGCGGTCGACGACCACATGCGCACCTCCGTCCCCGGCGTCTACGCGGTGGGTGACGTCGTGCCGACGCCGGCGTTGGCGCACGTCGGGTTCGCGGAGGCGATCGTCGCGATCAAGACGATCCTCGGTGAACCGGTCGTCCCGATCGACTACGACCGGGTGCCCTGGGGGATCTACTGCCACCCCGAGGTGTCCTTCACCGGGCTCACGGAGCAGGCGGCGATCGACCGCGGGTACGACGTCGAGGTCTCGGCCCACCGCTTCATGGGCAATGGTCGGGCGCTCATCATCGGTGAGTCCGACGGCATGGTGAAGATCGTCGCCGAGCGCGGCACCGGAGTGATCCTCGGTGTGCACATCGCCGGTCCGTGGGCGACCGAGCTGATCGGCGAGGGGTACCTCGCAGTCAACTGGGAGGCAACCGCGGCCGACCTCGGCGCGTTGATCCATCCGCATCCGACCCTGGGCGAGCTCTTCGGTGAATCGGCGCTTGCGCTCACCGGCCGATCGCTGCACGGTTAACGAAGGGAACCACACAGTGGACGTGACGATGCCCCAACTGGGCGAGACGGTCACCGAAGGCACGATTACCAAGTGGTTGAAGGCGGTGGGTGAGCCGGTCGCGCTCGACGAACCGTTGTTCGAGGTCTCGACCGACAAGGTCGACTCCGAGGTCCCCTCGCCGGTGGCCGGAGTGCTCACCGAGATCGTCGTGCCCGAAGGCGACACCGTCGACGTCGGCGCGCGGCTTGCGGTGATCGGCGACGCCGGCGACGCGCCGGCGGCTCCACCGGCGGAGTCCGCCGCCGAGCCAGCGGAGTCCGCACCCGCGCCCGCCGCGGAACCGCCCACCCCACCTCCTCCTCCTCCTCCCGCACCCGCACCCGCACCCGCCGCCCCGCCGCCTCCCGCGCCGGCACCGGCCGCTCCGTCGACTGCTCCGGCAGCTCCCTCAGCTTCGACGACCGCCGGACTCGTGACGTCACCGCTCGTGCGGCGCATGATCTCCGATCGCGGGTTGGATCCCGCCCGCATCGTCGGCACCGGCGAGGGCGGTCGCATCACCCGGCGCGACGTCGAGTCCGCCGGAACCGGGGGCGCGGCGCGCGGCAGTGCGACGCCGGCACCGATGCCCGCTCGGGTCGTCAGCGGCGACGAGCGGGTGCCGTTCGACAACATTCGCCGCCGGACCGCGGAACACATGGTCATGTCGAAGGCCGTCAGTGCGCATGTGGCGACGGCGGTCGAGATCGACTTCGAGGGCGTCGAACGGGTCCGGCGCACCCGGGGCGACGCGTTCCGGGCCGAGGAAGGGTTCGG
>JAENVU010000343.1 GCA_016650415.1 Acidimicrobiia bacterium | reverse complement strand
GCCGTCGACGAGTTCGGTCACGTGCAACTGGGAGGCGTGGCGAACCAGGTCACCGCCGAGATCAAGGAGCGGACCGGCTTCGACACGAGGGTCACGATCCTCGGCCACCTGTTACGGGGAGGAACGCCGACCGCGTTCGACCGGATCCTGGCGACGAAGTTCGGCGTGGCCGCGGTCGACGCAATCCACGAAGGGGCGACCGGTGAGATGGTGGCACTGCAGTGTGGCGAGATCGTCCGGGTGCCGCTGGCCGAAGCGGTGGGCACGTTGAAGACCGTCGACCCGGCGCTCTACGAACTCGCCTCGGTGTTCTTCGGGTAACGCGTTGCGCGGGTGGCGCGCCAGTACCCTGCACGCCATGGACGCAGGCGACGGACCGCCCCAGGACGCGCTTGACGACCTGATCCAGCTGTTGGATCTCGAACCGCTCGAGGTGAACTTGTTCCGCGGGCAGAGCCCCGCGGAGAACCGCCAACGGGTCTTCGGCGGGCAGGTCGCCGGCCAGGCCTTGATCGCCGCCGGTCGCACCGTCGATCCGGATCGCGTGCTGCATTCACTCCACGCGTATTTCCTGCGGCCCGGTGATCCGGAGGTGCCGATCATCTACGAGGTGGATCGGATCCGGGACGGGCGCTCGTTCACGACTCGTCGGGTGGTCGCGATCCAACACGGCAAGGCGATCTTCAACTTCGCCGCGTCGTTTCAGATCGTGGAGGACGGCCCGAACCACGGCGACGCGATGCCGGCGGTGCCGGACCCCGAGACGCTCCCCACGATGCAGGAACGGTTCGCGCCGTACCGGGACAAGTACGGCCCCGAGTTCGCGGAGTGGTCCCAACGGGAACGACCGATCGATTCCCGTCCCATCGAGGTGCCGGCCTGGCTCGACCACACGCCCCGTCCGCCGCACCAGGACGTCTGGATCCGGGCCAACGGTCGGTTGCCCGACGATCCGCTGTTGCACGTCTGCATCGTCGCCTACGCCTCGGACCTCACCATTCTCGACACCGCCATGCTGCCGCACGGGAGTTCCTTCACCGACGGCGAGTTCCAGGTCGCGAGCCTGGATCACGCGATGTGGTTCCACCGACCGTTTCGGGCCGACGAGTGGCTGCTGTACCACCAACGCAGTCAGTCGGCGTCGGGCGCACGCGGGATCGCGATGGGCACGATCTTCACCCGCACGGGTGAGCTCGTCGTCACGGTGATGCAAGAAGGGCTCATGCGGCCGACCGCGCCGCAGTGACCGACACCGCCGCGCCGCGCGCGCCTGCCGCGGGAGAGTGGCTGGCGATCGTCGCGGCGGCCCTGGTGCTCGTCGTCGCCTCACCGCAGGTGTTCTCGGCGTACTGGTCGCCGAAGGTCGCGGTCGAGCTCTGTGTCCTCGTTCCGGGGTTGCTGGCGCTCGGGTGGGCGGCGCGGGCCGGTGACCGGGCGGCGATCGCGGGCGCGGGTGTCGTCGGTGTCGCACTCGTGGCGACGGTGCTGTCGCCGTCGCCGAAGTTGGCGTTCATCGGCCTGTACAACCAGGGGACCGGGTGGTTGTACGTCGCGCTGGTCATGGGGATGTGGGCGTTGGGCCGACGCGGCTCGGACACCGGTGCCGACCGACTGGTGCAGGTGATCGTCGGCGCGGCTGCGCTCAACGCGATCGTGTCGTGGCTGCAGAGCGCGGAGGTCGGCACCGGAGTCCTCTTCGATCTCGTCGACGGCCGCCCGCCCGGCCTGTTGGGGAACCCGGTGCACTCCACGGCGCTGTTCCTCGGGACCTTTTCCCTCGTACTGGCCTACTGGCGGCCGGCACCGAAACATGGAACTCCCCGGATTCCGGATCGGTGGATCTACGGCTTCGTCGGCCTGTTGAGCAGCGCCATCGAACTCGCCGGTGGGCGGATCGGCCTGGTGGTGCTGGTCGCCCTGGCCGCCATCGCGCTCATCCGCGTCGACCTCCGCCGCGGCGTCCCGTTCGTGCTGGCGGTCGTGATCGGGATCGGCGCCGGTGCACTCGCGGCGCCGGCCGGGACGGGCGCCGCATCGCGCGTGGGCGGAAGCGGCGCGTCGGCGTTCGACGGGCGGCTCGACCGGTGGCGGCTCGCGCCGCCGGCGATCGAGGATCGGCCGGTGATCGGGATCGGGCCCGGCCTGTACCGGCGCGCGACCTCGCCGTATTCGACGAAGGCATCGGCCCGGGCGTTCGGTGCCGACTCGCTGAGTGCCGACGCGCACAACGTGTTCGTGGAGTACGCCGTGACGACGGGAATCCTCGGGCTGGCTGCGCTGCTGGCGTGGTTGGTCGCGGCCGGGCGTGGCGCCCGGGGCGGACTGGCCTGGTTCGTCGTCGGCGGCGGGATCAGCTTGCTCCTCCAACCCCAATCGATCGCGTTGACTCCGGTGCTCGCGCTCGCGCTGGGGTTCGCCAATCGCACACCGCAGTCGCGCGTGCCCCCGCCGGTCCGTCGCACCGCCGTGGCGGTATCGCTGGGGGGCGGAGTCCTCGCGCTCGTTCTGGCCGTGACGTTGCTGCGTGGCGACGCGCTGATGCTCGAGACCGTGACCGATCTCGACCCGATCGTGGGCCGGGATGCCGCCTCGACCCTGGCCGTATGGCCCCAATCGGCTCGGCAAGAAGCGCGCGCCTACAGCTACCGCGCGATCGCGGAACGGCGCGCGGCCGACTGGCCGCGCGCGCTGCGCGCGGCCCGTACGGCGTGGACGCGCGATCCGTCGGACCCCGCGGCTGCCAATTTCCTGGGCAGCCTCGAGCTCGCCCACGGTTCGGTCCCTCGGGCGGACGAGGCCTTCGCGACCGCGCTCCGTTGGAACCCGTATTCGTTGGTCGCGCTCGAGGGCCGGGCCGCGGTCGCCGCTCGTCGTGACGACGCCACCGCGCGTCGACGATGGTGCACGCGGGTGCACGAGTTGGCGCCGACCCGGAAATGCTGACGAACGGGTGTCGCGTCGCCGCGTGAGAGCGCGGCGGCGGGGGAACCGGCGGGTACGGTACGAGTGATGGCCGTCGTCGACGCAGTGTCCGAGTCGACACCGGCGTCGACCCGACGGCGGTCCCCGTCGATGAGCGAGTGGGCGGTGGTCGTCGGCGCGGGCTTGGTGTTGGTGACGGCATCGCCCCAGGTCTCGGCCACGTACTGGTCACCCAAGACCGCGATCGTCCTCGTCGGGTTGGGCCCCGGTGTGGTCGCGTTGCTCCTCGCAGCGCGCGCCCGTGATCGCGCCGCGCTCGCGGGTCTCGG
>JAENVU010000342.1 GCA_016650415.1 Acidimicrobiia bacterium | reverse complement strand
GGCGTTCGATCGCGCCTCGGGCGGCCTTCGGGCTGCGGCCGACCCCGACATGGTGGAAGCCGCGCTGTTCGGCTTCGCTCGCGTGGTCGACGGCACGGCATGGGACGCAGCCGAGATCCCGGAGAACCCCGTGACCGCGGCACTCGCCATTCGGAGTTACTACGAACAGGCGGCGGCGGGGTTGTCGGATCACGTCCCCGCGGCGCGCTCGGCCGAGACCTGGTTCGCGCAACAGACGGCCACCGGCACGCTCTTGCATGCGGCGCAGCGCATCATGAAGGACGCCGGCGCACCCCAACCGTTCTGGTTCTATCTGTTGCCCGTCAGCCAACACCGCCTGTAAGGCCGTAGGCCGTGACCGATCGCGGATGCTCGGTCACCCGGCGTTCGTCCTACGCTCGGTCGGTGGGGCGGACGCAATGACGATGCTGAGTGACGACCATGATCCGTTGCTCGAACGCGGTCGCCGGCTCCAGATCGCGACGATCGCGTGGAACCTCATGGAGGTCTTCGTCACGATCGGCCTCGGGCTCGCGGCGGGGTCTCTTGCCCTGATTGCGTTCGGTCTGGATTCGATTGTCGAGGTGTTCGCGTCGATGGTCGCGATCTGGTACATCGCCGACCATCACCGCAGCGGCCGGTCGACGCGCGCCCTCCGCCTGGTCTCGGTAGCGTTTGTGGTGTTGGGTATCTACCTGTTCACCTCGAGTGCGATCGCACTCTGGTCGCGCGACGTCGCCGAGTCGTCACCCTTCGGGATCGCCTACCTTGCGCTCACGGCGGGTGTGATGTTCGGGTTGGCGCGACTCAAGCGGGTCACTGCACTCGCCGCTGCGAGCCCGCCGCTGCGAGCCGAAGCCTCGATGACGTTCCTCGACGGATGTCTCGCGGGTGGGATTCTCGTGGCGCTGGCCGGGAATTCCTTGTTCGGTTGGTGGTGGGCCGATCCGGGTGCGGCGATCTTGGTCGGGATCGCATGCATCGCCGAGGCGGTCGACACCTGGCGAACCGGTTCGACCGAACGGCCGGTCGAGGGCTGACGCGGGTTACACCAACTCGGGATCGGCGGTGACGCACACCAGCGCCGGACCGTCGTGCGCGAGCGCGCGGGCGAGGGCGTCGTCGAGCTCATCCGCACGGGTCACGCGGAGCCCCATCGCCCCGCACAGCTCGGCGTAGGCGGCGAAGTCCGGATTCAACAGATCGGTGTGCCAGACCTCGTACTCCGCGGCGCGTTGTTCCTTGGTGATCTTCCCGAGTGACGAGTTGTCGAGCACGACATGGGTGATCGGCATCCCGTACTTCACCGCCGTCGTGAGTTCCGCGAGGTATTGGCCGAACCCGCCGTCTCCGGTGACCGCGACGATCTGACGGCGGTCGCCGACTGCCGCCCAGGCGCCCATCGCGGCCGGGAATCCGAAGCCGATCGAGCCCAGGTACCCCGACATCAGGATCGATTGCGACGTGCACTCGAAGTACCGACCGAACGAGTACGCCTGGTTGCCAACGTCGACGGTGATCACCGCGTCGTCGGCCACGTGGCGGTTCATCGCGTCGAAGACCGCGGCGGAGGCGACACCGAGGCCGCGATCGTCGGCGACCCGCCGCGCCTTCTCGGCGCGCCAGATCTTCCATCGCGCCGCGACATCGGGCCGTTGGTCGACCCAATCACCGCCCGGCGCGAGCCGCTCCACGATGAGGCGTGCGGTCACACCGGCATGGCCGTGGACCGGCACCGTGACCGGATGGAAGCGGCCGAGTGCCATCGGATCGAAGTCGACCTGCACGATCGGCTTGTACGACGCGATCCCGGTGTGGTTGGAGAACGACGCGCCGAGCACGATCAACAGGTCGGACTCGTTCATCAACCAACTCGCGACCGGTGTGCCGCTGCGGCCGAGGACGCCGGCACCCAATGGATGGTGGTCCGAGATCTGACCCTTCGCCTTGAACGTCGTGAGCACCGGCGCGCCGAGCGTGTCGGCCAACTCGAGGACTGCGTCCATCTCGAAGCGGGCGCCGTGGCCGACGACGATCACCGGCCGTCGCGCGCCTTCGATGAGGTCCAACGCGTCCTGCAGCACCGCCGCGGGCGGCGCGATCCGGGTATCCGCGACCCGGCCGACCGGTGACGACGCGCGCGCCGAGTCGCCGACGACCTTCACCTGCACTTCATCCGGGAAGACGAGGTGGGCGACGTCGCGCTGGACGGTCGCATGCTTCAACGCGAGGGTCATCAGCTCGGCGTGGTCGGAGTCGGGGAGCACGGTCTTGGAAAAGGAGGACACGGCCGCGAACGCGCCATTGAGGTCCACGTCCTGGAACGCGCCGCGTCCGAGCACCTTCGACGGCACCTGACCGGAGATGGCG
>JAENVU010000341.1 GCA_016650415.1 Acidimicrobiia bacterium | reverse complement strand
GAGGTGGCCCTGGGCACGCTGTACCGCCACTACACGTCGAAGGATCATCTCCTCTTGGCCGCGTTGACCGAACAGGCCGAGGCGCTCCGGGACCGGCTTGCGTTACGACCCCCGGAGGGTTCGAACCCTGCCTCGCGCACCGCCGACGTGCTCCGGCGCGCGAGTCGATCCCTTGCGCGGCGACCCGCGCTGACCGCCGCGTTGGTCACGTCGCTCACAACCCCCGAGTCCGATACCGCACCCCACAAACGGGACGTGGAACTCGTCCTGCGCGACATCATCACGGCCGCCATCGGTGGCTCGGAGATCAACGACCCCGACGGGGTGGTCCGAACCCTCGGCTACGTCTGGCTCGCGGTCCTGTCGGCCTGGGTCGGCGGGACGCTCGGCTCGGACGAGATGGCCGACGACCTCGAGACCGCCGCCCGACTCCTCCTCAGCCAGTAAGGGAAGCCAAGAGGCTGCGCCGGGAGGCACCCGACCGGACCGCAACTCCCGACCCCGTGGCGCAGCCGTGGCCCGAGCGGCCCGGCCCGAAGGGCCAAGAGCGGGAAAGTCAGCGCGCGAGGCGGCGGAGCTCGTCGCCGATGCGCGACGCGTTGGTCGGGTCGCTCGAGTCGACCGGTCCGAGGATCGCCCAATCCGCGCCCGCGTCGCGGTATCGAGCGAGTTCCGTGGCAACCGTGCGCGGCCCACCGACGAGCGTGGAGGGCCCCGCGCCGAGACGGGTCGCCTTCTCCTGCGCGGCGTCGTCGTCGGCGTCGAGGACGACGAGTCCACCCCAACTCGTGGTGAACGAATCGGGATTCGGATTCAGACGCTGCACCAGGGCGGCAACTTCGGCGGCTTCCCGACCGAAGGTTTCGACATCGGCACCCCAGCGGTTCCAGCCCTGTGCGCTCTCGGCGGCAATCAGCCCGACGTGGCGGGCGCGGCCGCCGACCCAGGTCGGATACGGACGGCCGGCCAGTTCGCGCAACGCGGCGCGAAGCCGTTTCACTCGGTACGTCTCGGTGCCCATGGGCAGACCGAACGTTTCCATCTCGACGCGACTCTCCTCGTCGCCCGACCCGATCCCCACGACCAATCGCGGTCCCGCGATGCGCACGACGGTGTCCAACGCCGTCGCCAGCGTCGCGGCAGGGCGGAGCGACGCGCGTACCACGAGCGTGCCGAGGGTGATGCGGTCCGTCGCCGCCGCGAGGGCGCCCAGGAGCGCAGTGCATTCCAGCGCGGGACGCATCTCACCGTCGCCGCCGACCCGGAACAGGTGGTCGTAGACGAAGAGCCCGTCGACTCCGGCGGCTTCGGCCGCCGCGGCGACCTGCAAGGGGACCTCGGGGTCGATCGTGAAGGACGGAAGGGTGAGACCGATCTTCACTGTGATCCTGCCGATACGGAACGTTGGTGATCCAGCGCGAGGATCGCCGCACCGATGACCCCGGCCCGCTCACCCAGGGTGGCGGGCACGATCTCGGGCCGCGGACGGTAACTCGCGCCTTCGATATGTCCGAGGAAGTGACGGCGGATCGGTTCGAGGTAGAGGTCGCCGTCGTTCACGATCCCTCCGGCGATCGCGATCACGCCCGGATCGAAGATGTTGGCCAGCCCGACGAGGCCGACGGCGACGTTCCCTCCGTACGCATCGATGACGGTCAGCGCGTCGGCGGCTCCGCCCCGGGCCGCCTCGGACACGTGTTGGCCGGTGATGGCCTCGACCGCACCACCGGCGAGAGCCAACGCACTGGCGAGTTCGCCTCGCTCCGCCGCGGCGCGCGCCATGACACCGAGCGCGGTCCCGGAGGCCATTGCCTCCCAGTGCCCGATCTCGCCACATGCGCAGGGCGGACCATTCGGGTCCACTTGGAAGTGGCCGACTTCGGCGGCGAACCCGTTCGCGCCGCGCAGGACCGCGCCACCCACGATGATGCCGCCGCCGATGCCGGTCCCGAGGGTGATGACCATGGCGTCGGTCATGCCGGCCGCCGCGCCGAAGCGAACCTCGGCGTAGGCGGCCACGTTGGCGTCGTTGTCGACCGTGGTGGGCAGACCGACCGCGGCCTCGACGTCGGCGCGGACTCGGGTGGAGCGGAACGCGGGGACGTTGGGCGAGTAGTGGATCGAGCCGTCGAGATCCACCATCCCAGCCGCGCCGATACCCACGGATTCGACTCCGGGGTGTGATCCCCGCAGTTCGGTCACCGATGCTTCGATGGCAGCCAGCAGGTGGGCCCAAGTCGAGGTCGGAGAGGGCACGCGACATTCGGTGAGGACCTCGCCCTGTGCGCTGACGACGGCGCCGAGCACCTTCGTCCCGCCGATGTCGAGTCCGATACCGACGCGTTCGGTCACGAAGCGTCGTCCTGGTGCAGCCAGGACACCGCGCCGTCGGCGGGCTGGTCCGACGCGCCGTCGGCGCCGTCGCGTGCCATCGCCGACCGTTCGGCCATCGCGGCACGCTGCTGGGCGAGCACGGCTTCGGTCGCGTCGACGATCACCTTCACCGTGAGCACCACCTCATGGGCTGCGGCCACGAGATGCTCCGCCGCATCGGGTTGCGCGTCGCTGAGTCCTTCGACCAGCGCCAGCAGGGTTGCGAACCCGCCGACCGGACCGTCGAAAGGGTTTCGGTCCGCCGCGCCCTCTGCCGGGTCCTCGTCGGCGGGCGCGCTCCAACCCATGCCCAGATCGTCGGCCGATCCGTCCGAGGCGCGCTCGAAGAAGGGATTGCGGCGGGGGGTTCCCGGATCACGCATGACGAGCGAGGTTACTGCCGAGCTTGCTCGACAGCCTTCTTCAACTCTCGCAGCGCGGTTCCCATGATCATCCCCGCGGCACGGCGCTTGATCAGGCCCGGCAATGGGATCGACAAGTCGACGACCAGGTCGTAGTGCACCCGGGTGGCGTCATCCTCGGGCTCGAAGCGGTACGTGCCATCGAGTTGGCGGAGTTTCTCGCCGGAGTCCAATACCCACGAGAACGAATCGGGCATGGCCGTGTAGTCGTACTTCAGGACGTACTTGAAGCTCTGCCCCATAGCGGCGGCCCGGAACTCCACCAGCGAGCCGCGGCCCTCGTCATCGCGCTCGAGGATCGTGACCTGCTTCACATCGCGTGCCCACGAGGGGTAGGCCTCGAAGTCCAGGACCACGGCGAGACACTCGTCCATCGTGGCATCGATGCGAATGCGTTCATTGGCGTGTTCGGCCATCGGCCCTCCTCTCCATTGCCCCACCTTGACGCGTGGACCGGTCCGGCCGCAACGGCCGCGCCGACGGTGTGACATCTTGACGCATGGGGAAGCAGGCGTGGCGCGCCCCCCAGAACCCGACGAATCCGAGCGACAGCATCGGCACCAACACCGCGAACGGGTTCGAACCTGCGCCGATCGCGGTGATCACGAGGCTGAGCGCGAACGATCCGTACAGCGATCGGCGCGCCGATCGGTCCACCGCACCCTCGATCAGGAAAAGGCTCCCGACCGCGATGTCGTCGCCTTGGGAGCTGCGGGTCACCGCGATGGCGAAGGCCCACACCCACACCACGAGCGAGACGCCGAACAGGACGAGACACACCCCCGCCGAGATTCCTTCACCGGAGCTCGTGCCGATCAGTGCCGGAATCGAGCCGAGCGCGAAGACCAGGTTGCTCACCCACGAGACGACGATGGTCCGGCGCCCCGGGGCCTGCGCGTTCATCGTCGGAGGCTAACGCTCGACCGCTCCCGAGCCTGCTCCCAGCGACCTCGACGACTCCCGGTCATTGTCCCTTCCGGCCGCCGACCAACCCGCTGAAGTCCCCGGCGGCGAGGCGGGCCAAGGGTCCGACGCGCTCGTCGTAGGACCACTCGGCCTCGGCATGGCGGCGCGCGGCCGCGCCCATCGCGGCTCGGCGGCCGGGGTCGTCCAACAGCTCCCGGATCGCGACGGCCACCGCGTTCGGATCGCGGGGTGCGACGACCAACCCGGTCTCGCCGTCGAGTACCGCTTCGTCGGAACCGCCACTCCGACCCGCCACACACGCGAGCCCGGACGCGCCGGCTTCGAGGAACACGATGCCGAACCCCTCCGCCTCGAGCCCCACCCACCGATCGCGACACACCATGGCAAAGAGGTCGGCGGCCCGATGCGCGAGCGGGAGCTCTTCGTCGGAGACCCGACCGAGAAATTGCACCCGCTCGGTGAGATCAAGTGAGCGGGCGCGCTGCTCAAGACGAGCCTGATCACGGCCCCCACCGACGATCACGAGCTGCACGTCGGCCGGCAGACGGGACAACGCGTCGATCATGACGTCGAACCCCTTGCGCGGCACGAGTCGACTCGCGCCGAGGATGATGCGTGCGTCCGGATCGAGGCCGAGTGTCTGCCGTGCGGCGGAACGCTCCGCGGCATCGACGGGCGGGCGGAAGCGCACCGGGTCGATACCCGGCGGCACGACCAGCGACGGGAGCGGCCGCCCCGCCGCGCGTTCGGCCTCCGCGAGGGGGTACCCGCCCGCCGCGACGATCCCCGCGGCGCCACGCAACACGCGCCGGAGCAACGGCTTGCTCGGCAATCGGCCGGGAACGGTGATCTCCGCACCGTGCACCACCACCACCCACGGCGCCGCGGTCAGTCGCGCACCGATCAGCCCGAGCGGCAACGCGGGGTCCAGGAAGATCACGTCGGCACCGACCTCGCGCGCCAACGCGTCGATGTCTCGGGCCAGCGCAGGCGTCGGGAGCAACACCGGTTCCCGGCGGCGAACGATCCGGAACTCCTGTTCCGCGTCCCAGGCCCGATCACCCGAGTAGGGAGTCGTCATCACGGTGGTCTCGTCGGGCGGCAGCCGTCGCCACAACTCCCAGAGGTACGACTGGATCCCGCCGATCTTCGGTGGGAAGTCGTTGGTCACGAGGAGCGAGGTCATGAACCGGGCTCCGGTTCCGGGATGACATCCCGACTGAGCGCGGCCACGTGCTGCTCGCGCACCCTCGGGTCGGCACCGCTCCAGAGCAGGGCGAGTCCTGCCACCGACGCGAGCGCACCGAAGAAGAATCCACCTTCGTAGGACGTCACGCTGACCACGGCACCCACCAGGAAGGCACCGAATCCTTGGGAGAGGTCGAAGAAGGTGCTGAACGTGCCGACGACGGCCGCCCGTTCCCGTTCGTCGACCCCGACCAGCGCGAGCGTCATGAGGTTGGTGTACATCATCGACATCCCGACCGCGAAGATCGCGGTACCCACGATCAGACCCACGACGCTCGGGAACAGCGCGATGACGACCATCGCCGATCCGGCTCCGGTGAGTGCGACGGTCCCGCCGCGCAGTGGACCGAGCCGGTCCGGCAGCGTCGCCCCGAAGATCCGGATCGCGAGTACCAGAATACCGTACAACAGGAAGAAGTCGCCGACATCGTCGACGCCAAACGTGCGCCCGTACAGCTTCAGGAACGCGGTGTACCCGGCCAGCGCGATGAGGCCGAGGAACATCATGATCCCCGGCAGGATCGCGGCCCGATGGAGCAACGGACCACCTTCGGGTGGGGTGACATCCGGTCGGGTCTCACGGGTGAACAGGCCGAGGAGCGCGGCGCACCCGGCGAGTCCCGCCCCGACGTACCAGACCGCGTGGAAGCCCCACGCCTGTTGCACGGTCTCGCCGATCTTGGGCCCGAAGGCCAGGCCGCTGTACACCGCGACGGACCAGTACGAGAGCGCTTCGCCGCGCCGATCGACAGGCGAGAGGTCGGTAATCATGGTCGCCGCGCCCACGAAGAAGGCGGCCTCGCCGATCCCACCGACGAGTCGAATGCCGACGAGCGCAGGCAGGCTGGTCGCGAAGATGTAGGCAAACGTGGTCACCGAGACGATCGTGGCGCCGCCGATGACGAGCAACCGCCGACCGGTACGATCGCCGATCCGTCCGGCGAACGGGCGCAGGATGACCGCACCGACCGCGAACGCTCCGACCGCGACGCCGACGCCCAACGCACCGGCGTCGAACTCGCGCTTCGCGAAGACCGGGAGTACCGCGATCCCTGTGCCGAGCGACACGAAGTAGAGCGCGCCGGCCAGCGTGACGAGGACGAACTGGGGCGTGACGAATCGCTCCCGCGACCCGGCCACCTCAGGGGTTCTCGGCCGCGAAGGCCAGGGCCGCGTCGAAGGACTCGTGGTCGGCGATCATGCGTCGGTACTGGATCACCCGGCGCGGCTGGGAGAAGCCGAGCACTCCACTGATCCGGCCGCCGCGCTCGAAGATTGCGACGAACCGATCCTCCTCGACCGAACCCGAGACGATCTCCATGCGGTCCTCACCACTGAATCGACCGGCGCTCTGGATCTTGACGTCGTATTGGTCCGACCACACGAACGGCACGGTCGCGAAGGGTGCCGCGTCGTCGCCCGCGAGCAACGAGCGCGCCGCGTGGGTCCCCTGCTCGGCGGCGTTCGTCCAGTGTTCGATGCGCATGACCTCACCGTCGAACTGCTCGTTCGGCCACCGGCAGACATCGCCCGCCGCGACGATCCCGGGCGCGGCGTGGAGCGACGCGTCGCACACGACGCCGTTGTCGACCGTGAGGCCCGAGCCCTCGAGCCAGTCGGTGGTCGGCACCGCGCCAATGGCCACGAGGACGGCGTCACACTCCACGACCGAACCGTCGACCAGGTGCACGCGTTCCACCGTGCTGTCGCCCGCGATCGCATCGACGCCGACGCCGAGGCGCAGGTCCACGCCACGCGCCCGGTGGAGCCGGGCGAGCACCTCGCCGATGACCGGACCGACGCCCCGAACCATCGGTTGCGGCAACGCTTCGAGCACGGTCACGGCCCGGTTGCGGCTCCTCGCGGTGGCCGCGACCTCGGCACCGATGAACCCGGCACCGATCACACACAGGCGGGCATCACCCTCGATCCACGCGCCGATCGCGTCGGAGTCGGCAATCGTGCGCAGCGTGTGGACGCCGGCGACGTCGGGTTGGGTGGGCAGCCGACGCGGTGCGGCCCCCGTCGCGATGACGAGGCCGTCGAACGCGACCGACTCGTCACCGACGCCGACGGTACGGCCGGAGACGTCCAGCGAGTGGGCCGATTGGCCGAGGCGGAGGTCGACGTCGAGTTCGTCGTAGCCCTGGGCGCGCAACGCCAACGACGATCGGTCGGCATCGCCGGCCAGATACGCCTTGGAGAGCGGCGGACGGTCGTACGGTTCGTCCGGCTCGGCGCCCACGAACGTCAGCCGACCGGCGAAGCCCTCGCGCCGGAATGCCTCGACGGCACGCAGGCCGGCGAGCGATGCCCCGACGACGACGATGTGTTCCAACTCGAATCGATTCAGAGTCGGTTTCAGCCTTCAACCGAAATGGCACCGGTCGGGCAGGTACGGATCGCTTCTTCCACGGCGGGGCGCCGGTCCTCGGGCGGTTCCTCCTGCAGGACGTAGAGGAAGTTGTCGTCGCGCACCTCGAAGATGTCGGGCGCCACGGCCATGCACACGGCATTGCTCTTGCACTTGTCGAAATCGACGACGATCTTCATCGGAGGTCTCCTCATCCGGTCGAGTCCGAGCACACTAGAGCGAACCTGACGGGAGCAACCGTGAATCATGCCGACGCGGCGCAGGTCCCGGCGGGCAACGTGCGCGAAACCTGACTCCGGCGTCATACTGAAGGCTCGTCAGATTCGCTCCACAGATCGGATTGCTCGTGCCTGCGCGCCCTGCCGCTGTTCGCAGCCCCCGCACCGACGCCGACCTCGACGTGTCCGGACGACCACTCGGGTTGCGGACCGTCGACCTCGACGCGTTCCTGCACCCGCGTTCGATCGCGCTGATCGGCGCATCCGAGCAGTCGGCCAAGCCCAACACCGCAATGACCCGGAAGTTCGATGCGTGGGCCAAGGCCAACGGCGCGTCCTTCTACCCGGTGCACCCCCGGTACGACACCGTCTTCGGCCACCGGGTCTACGCCTCGCTCGCCGATGTCCCCGGCGAGATCGACCTCGCGATCATCCTGACGGGGAAGGCGGTCGACACCTTCGAGGAGGTGCTGGCGAGCTCGGCGAAATTCGCCGTGATCTTCGCCGCCGGCTTCAGCGAGACGGGAAGGGACGGCGAGAAACTCGAGCGTCGTCTCGACGCGCTGGTGCGCGGCGGGAGCGTCCGACTCCTCGGGCCGAACACGAACCTCAACGCATTCGAGGACTTCCGCCAGGACCTCGAAGGTCCGTCCATCGCGTTGGTGACCCAGTCCGGCCATCAGGGGCGGCCGGTGTTCCAGGGGCAGGAGCTCGGTATCCGGCTCAGCCATTGGGCGCCGACCGGCAACGAGGTGGACCTCGAGTTCGCCGACTTCGCGGCGCACTTCGCGTCCCAACCCGAGGTCGGCGTGGTGGCGTGTTACATCGAGGGATTCAAGGACGGGCGCACGCTGATGCTGGCGGCGGACCACGCGGCGTCGCTGCACAAGCCGATCGTGATGGTCAAGGTCGGGCGCACCGACGAAGGCGCGTCGATGGCCCAGAGCCATACCGGCCATCTCACCGGCTCGGATGCCATCACCTCGGCGGTGTTCCGTCAGTTCGGGATCACCCGCGTCGACGGTCTCGACGAGCTGCTCGAAGTGTCGGCGGGCCTGGCGCGCACCCGACCGGACGCCCTGCCGACCTGGGCCACGCGAGACCGCGAACCCGGGGTGTGCGTCTACGCGATCTCGGGCGGCACCGGCGCCCATATGGCCGACATGCTCGCCGCCGCGGGCCTCGAGCTTCCCCAGCTCACCAAGGCCACCCAGAAGACCCTGCACGACGGGCTGATCCCGGCGTACCTCCGAGTCAGCAACCCCGTCGACTCCGGCGGTCCCCCCGTCGCCGACGCGCGCGGCCGGCAGATTCTCGATGCGATCGTCGCCGATCCGAAGGTCGACATCGTCGTGGTGCCGATCACCGGCGCGGTCGCCGCGTTCAGCAAGCCGTTCACCCGGGACCTCGTCGAGGTCGCGGCCACGACCGACAAGCCGATCTTCGTGGTCTGGGGCGCCCCTCCCGGCACCGACGACACCTACTACTTCCGTCTGCTCGACGGCGGCCTGCCGGTGTTCCGCACATTCGGGAATTGCGTCACCGCCACACGCGCGTACGTCGACTACTGGCGGTTCGCCGCGCACTACCGCTCGCCCTTCGCCGATACCCCGACCACTCCCCTTGCCGCGGCCAAGAAGGCGCGGGCGATCATCGAGCAGGCCGAGCCCGGTACCGCGCTCTCCGAGTGGCAGAGCAAGCGGGTGCTGGCCGCGTACGGCATCCGAACGTCGAAGGAGCGGCTGTGCAGTTCGGCGGCCGAAGCCGTCAGGGCGGCCGCCGCGATCGGCTACCCCGTCGTCATGAAGGTCTCCTCCCCGGACCTCCTCCACAAGAGCGATCTCGGCTTGGTGAAGGTCGGTGTCGAGACCGCCGCCGCGGTCCGTGCCACCTACGACCATCTCCTCACGACGGCCCACTCTGCCGGCGGACGCAACGTACGCATCGACGGCGTGATCGTGAGCGAACTCGTCTCCGGCGGCGTCGAGACCGTCGTGGGCATCTCCCAGGACGCACTCTTCGGTCCGGTCGTCATGGCCGGGCTGGGTGGCATCTTCGTGGAAGTGCTCGGCGACGTGACCTTCCGCGTGCCCCCGTTCGGCAACGAGCAGGCGGTGGCCATGCTCGACGAGCTCGCGGGAGCGAAGATGCTCGACGGGGTGCGCGGGGCCAAGCCCGCCGATCGAGCCGCCATGGTCGACGTCATCATGAAAGTGCAACGGCTCGCGTTGGATCTCGCCGACGAGATCGGCGAACTCGACATCAACCCACTCGTCATCCGGCCGAAGGGTGCGGTCGCGCTCGACGCACTCGTCATTCGCGCCGCCAAGAGGAAGTAGACCCATGGACGCGGAAACATCGGCGCATGCCGACGCAGAACTCACCTCCGAGCTCCGCGACGGTGTGCTCTGGCTCACCATCAACCGGCCCGAGGCCTCGAACTCGATCCCGTTCTACGTTCGGGACCGGCTCATCGATCACTTCCGCGACGCCCACACCGACCTCGCGGTTCGCTGCGTCGTGCTGACCGCGGCCGGTGACCGCCACTTCTGTACCGGCTCGGACCTCCGGGTCCGACCGCCGGCGCCACCGAAGCCCGATGGCGCGCCCGACTTCGTGGCCGGCAGCGCCGTGCACATGATGCGGGCGGGATTCCAGCAGCTCATGGAACGCATGCAGGACTGCCAGAAGCCGATCATCGTGGCGTTGAACGGCACGGCGGCGGGCGGCGGGGCGATGCTCACGCTCGCGGCCGATCTGGTGATCGCGGCCGACACCGCGAAGATCGTCGACGTGTTCAGCAAGCAGGCGCTCATCCCCGACGGCGGGTACCTCTACCTGTTGCCGCGGATCGTCGGTACACACAAGGCCGCGCAGATCGTGTTCCTCGGCGACTCCATCAGCGCCACCGAGGCCGCCGAACTCGGCATCGTGAACCGGGTCGTGCCCGCCGCCGACCTCCGGACCGCGACCGCCGAGTGGGCCGACCGGATCGCGGCCAAGCCCACGAAGGTGCTCGGCTGGGCGAAGAAGCTGTTGCACGATGCCACCGAGATCCCCCGCACCGCGACCCTCGAGAACGAGGCGGTGTTCATCGAACTGAACCTGGGCACCGAAGACGGCAAGGAACGCATGGCCGCAATGATGGAAAAGCGCGACCCCGTCTGGCGCGGATTTTGAGAGTAGACCGAAGCGAGGCGCTTTCCTGCGGGCCGGCGGCCCGCGTTCGCCGGGCGGGGCCCGAGCGGCCTGCGACGCAGTCGCATGAGCGGGCATGAAGGACTCCTGCGCCGTGGTCGGGATCGGCCAGACCGCGTACGGCAAGGGCTTGCCCGACACCGAACTCTCGCTCGCGTGTCAGGCCATCAGTGCCGCGATCGACGATGCCGGGCTGCGGCCGTCCGACGTCGACGGCATCGCGATGTTCTCGATGGAGGACGGGCGCGAGGTCGACGTTGCCCGGAACGTCGGGCTGGGTGACATCACGTATTTCTCCGAGGTCGGCTTCGGCGGCGGCGCCGGGTGTGGGGTGGTCGGCCAGGCCGCGATGGCCGTCGCCACCGGGCAGTGCACGACCGCGGTTGCGTGGCGGGCGCGGAAACGGGCGTCGAAGACCAGCCGCCCGTGGGCGCAAGTCTCGGACCGGGTCGCGGGTCATCAGCAATGGAGTCGTCCGTTCGGGGTACTCCGACCGGTCGACGAGATCGCGATGCTCACCCGGCGCGCAATGCATCAGTACGGCTACACCCGCGACCACCTCGCGAACGTCGCGCTCGCCTTCCGGAAGCACGCAAACCGCAATCCGATCGCGACGATGCACGCGAAGGAACTCACGCGTGAGCAGTACATGGATGCCCGCTGGATCTCCGAGCCCCTGTGTCTGTTCGACAACTGCCTCGAGACCGATGGTGCACTCGCGGTCGTCATCACGAGCGCGGACCGGGCGCGGGATCTCCCCCAGCCCCCGGCGTACATCCACTCGTTCGCGCAGAGCATCCCGCAACAACACCAGGTGATGACCAACTACTTCTGCGAGGACCCCCTCACCGGCCCGGCGTGGGCGTGTGCCCGCCTGCTCTGGGAACGCAGCGATTTCCAGCCGGCCGACGTTCCCGTCGCGCAGCTCTACGACGCGTTCAGTCCGCTGATTCCGCTCTCGCTCGAGGGCTACGGATTCTGTGGTCGCGGCGAGGGCGGCGAGTTCACGGACGACGGTGCGCTGGAATGGCCCCACGGCCGCCTGCCGACCAACACCTCGGGCGGCGGCATGTCCGAGGCGTACGTGCACGGGTTCAACCTGGTCCTCGAAGGCGTCCGTCAGATCCGTGGGACCTCACCGAATCAGGTCGCCGACGCCGCGTGCTCCCTCGTCACGAGCGGTGAAGGTGTCCCCACGAGCGCAGTGCTGTTCCGCCGATGAGCGGAGCGGGGCCCGTCCGGCCCGCCCCGAAGGGACAGGAGGACACAGGATGAGCGACGACTTCCTGCTCCCCGATCTCGACGACGAAACGTCGGCGCCGTTCTGGCACGGTACGGCCCGCGGTGAGTTGCTCGTGCAGTCGTGCGGCGCGTGCGGCGCGTGGCGCATGCCACCACGACCCATGTGTCCGCACTGCCAGTCGATCAGCGTGACGTGGGTCCCGACGAGCGGGCACGCGACCATCTGGTCGTTCATCGTGCCCCACGCGCCGTTGCTCCCCGCCTATTCGGAGCTCGCGCCGTACAACGCGATCGTCGTCGCCCTCGACGAGGATCCCTCGATTCGCTTCGTCGGCAACCTGGTCGCGACCGAGACCGGACCCATCAACGAGATCGATCCCGCCACCATCGCCATCGGCGAGCCCGTTCGCGTCGTCTTCCAGACCGTCGAGGACGTCGCACTCCCCCGCTGGGTC
Source organism: Acidimicrobiia bacterium (assembly GCA_016650415.1). Taxonomy (GTDB): domain Bacteria; phylum Actinomycetota; class Acidimicrobiia; order IMCC26256; family JAENVU01; genus JAENVU01. The sequence goes on along the minus strand of JAENVU010000341.1, from coordinate 1,785 downwards.
CGCCGCTAAGCGGCGGGGCCGATACTGCCGCGCGACGCGTGGACCTTCTCGATCAGGTCGGCGAGTCGCTCGAGATCTTCCGGATCGAGATGGTCGATCAAGCTGGCGCGCACGGACGCGACGTGAGTCGGCGCCGCGGCTTCCAGCGTGTGCAGCCCCTCCTCGGTGAGGACCGCAAGCATGACCCGCCGGTCACCCGGCGACGGTTCGCGAGTCACGTAGCCGCGCTTCACCAAGCCGTCGATGCGCCGGGTCAATCCGCTGGGTGAGAGCCGCAACGCGGCGGCCAGATCGCACATCCGCAGCCGGCGGTCCTCCGCCTCCGAGAGGAGCACGAGCACGCCGTACTCCCCTTCGGTGAGGCCGTGCGCCTCCAGCAAGGCCTGCTCGGTCTCGGCCCTGAGTTGCAGCGTCAGATCCACGAACGCTCTCCAGGTCCGCATCTCGGCCGGCGTCAGCCACTTGGTCTTCGCACTCGAGCGCGCGGGGGCTTGGGCCATGGTCGGATCCTACCGGAAATCGGATCGACTCACAACTATTGCGTCGCTAATGTTGCATCGCGAAACTTTCTTGTGCAATACTTCGCACCGCAAGTATTACCGAGGAGGATCCCATGAGTACAGCCATCGCCCCCAGCGGCCTCGCCGCTCTCACCGCCGGCACGTGGACCGTCGACCCGAGCCACTCCACCGTCGGCTTCACCGCCCGCCACCTCATGATCACGAAGGTGCACGGCCACTTCACCGACTTCGACGGCACCGTGACCGTCGCCGACGATCCCCTGGCGTCGTCGGTGGTCGCCAACGTCCGGCTCGCATCGGTCGACACCGGTAGCGCCGATCGGGACGCACACCTGCACACCGCGGATTTCTTCGATGTCGAGACGTATCCGGAGATGACGCTGCGCTCCACCGCCATCGCGGCCTCCGGCGACGACTTCGTGCTCACCGGCGACCTGACGATCGCGGGTCAGACCCGCTCGGTCGACTTCGCCCTCGAGTTCGACGGGGTGCGCACCGACCCCTTCGGCAACACCAAGGCCGGATTCAGCGCCCGCACCGAGATCAACCGCAGTGATTGGGGCCTGAGCTTCAACATGGCCCTCGACACCGGCGGCGTGCTCGTCTCCGAGAAGATCCAGGTCGAACTCGACGTCCAGCTCGTCAAGAGCTGAGCGGGCCCGCCCGGACCCGCTGCTATCTCGAGGGTCCGGGCGGGACGAGCACCACGACGAGTCCCATGACCGCCATGAGGTACACGCCGAACCCGGTCACATCGGTGAGGCCGAAATGGCCGACGCCGGGCGCCGCCCTGGCGAGTGATCGCTGCAGCTGAATCAGGAACAGCAGGGGCACGCCAACGCCCACCACTCCGATGACCCGCACGCCGCCCCGGGGAATCACGCGCGTCCAGGTCGCCGCCAGCACCGCGACCGCCACCGCCAGGATCAGAAATCCGAGATCCACGCCACCCGGCGACGGAGTGCTGGACCACAGGGAACTCGCCGGCACTCCCCACGTATCGATGTACACCTTGATCTCACCCGAACCGACCACACCCACGGGCGTCGCCGACGACACGCTGATCCACGGCAGCCACGCGCAGACCGCAATGGCCAGCGCGAGGATCGTGCCGACCATCGGTCGATCACCGACGACGCCCACCGGCGTCCGAATCGGCGCGGCGGGCGGCGCGAGCTGCCGCCGGGGCACGACCGGGACCGCCGGTCGGGATCGGGCCAACTGCGGCATGAGGTCGCTCGAGGTCGGCACCACCCCCGCCGGG
>JAENVU010000340.1 GCA_016650415.1 Acidimicrobiia bacterium | reverse complement strand
TCAGGGTGTGGCTGACGCGCCGCGCCCCCGGTCGAGACCAGGAGTCCCGGACCGGGCGGTGCGCGCCAACCCGACGAACGCCCGGGCGCATCAGGGTGTGGCAGGAAAGTCTGGTGGCCAGTTGTATTCGGTCCAGCCGGTGCCGACGAGTCCGTCGGTGGTCGTGTACCGACACATCGCGCGCGGGAACCGGCTCTCCCGCCCGTCGGGGGCAACCAACAGGATCGGCGCGTGCCCCACCGGTTGGGTGGTGAAGGCAACGTTGCCGATCTGTTGGCGCGCGGCAGTGGGGAGCTTCTCCGAGTCGATGTCGACTGCGTTCTCAACGACGGTCGCCGGCGTCAACCCGCCGTCGGGCGCGACGGTGTAGCCGGTCGCGAACACGTCGAGGTCCGGGATGATCGAACGCGCGGCATGGACGAAGGAACCGTCGCTGAATGCGCCCGAAGTCCAGTTCCACGGAAACAGCCACCAGTCGCGCACGCCCCACGAGTGGTCGCGCTGGCCCCCACAGTCGACGGCAATCGTCTCGTCGCCGATCGTGACCGTGCCCGTCACCCAGCTGGAGATCTCATAGCGGGTCGTCATGGCGTACGGGAACACTTCGGCGCGCGCTTCCCACGTGAGGTCGAGCGTCACCGGCACGCGTTCACCTTCGAGACCGTGAAAGGCCTGCGCGGGGTCGGGCAGGACGACCCCCGTCGCGGTGCTGGTCACTCGGAACTTCTTGAACGGTTCGATCGTCGTGAGCGCATAGGCAGTGCCATCCGCGGAGACGTCGAGCGCGGCCTCACCTTCGGGACACGGCATGTCGTGCTCGACGGTCAGCACCAGCGGTCGGTCCCGGCCGACGAGGGCAATCCACCACCACGACTTTCCGAGGTTCGGATAGAGCCCGAGGCGGACGTACCCGCCGGAGCTGCAATCGGGCGCAGCCCAATCGAGGTACCAGGACTCCCCCCAGAGCTCTTCGGCGCCTGCGGGGTGGCGGCCTTCGTCGTCCGGACCGGGGCTGAAGACTTCGGGTTCGCTCATGGCACGTGCCTTTCTCGAGGTCGGGTCAGTCGGGCGCGGGGAGTGAACTGCGCCCGCCGGTTCCCCAGTACGAGGCGGTCAGCTGCAATCCGGACCGACCGGCGCGCGGCGAGAGTTCCTCCATCACGCGCTTGTACGCGGTGCGCAGGATCCGCCATTCACCGTCACGCTTGACGTAGTCGTCGGTGTAGAACGCGGCGCCCCGGATGTCGAGTTCCCACTGGGTGTCGATCACCCAGTCGTCGAGCGCCCAGATCCCGGTCGCGGTGTCGGCCCCCGTCAACGTGATCTCGGGGTGGTGGGCCTTGTGGGAGGACAGAAATGTCTCGCGGCCCATCGATTTCCGGAAGAACTCGATGATGGCGTCGCGACCCTCGTAGGAGTAGGCGCCCGCGCTGTACGCGCAGGTTGCCTCGGGCACGAAGAGGCCGACCATCTCGTCCCACATCTTGAGATCGAGGAACCGGAAGTACCGGTACTTCACCAGCTTGATCGCTTCCATCTCGACCAGATCATCGGGAGTCATGAGTAACGGGCCTCCTTGCCTTGGGACTCGCCGTGATGCGTGACCGCATCGACGAGATCGGAAATGAGTTCGTCGACGACCGCCCCGTGCGCGGGCGACAGCATGAGATGCAATCCGTACGGATCGGTATTGCGGTTGATGTGCCAGCCCCGGGCATCGAGCACATCGGCCACCGCGTAGAGGTCCACCGTGTCGGAACGCATCGCCATGACCGGCCCGATCGGATCACCGACGAGCGAGACGTCGTCGAGCTCGTCGATCGCGTTCCGGACCTTCGCCACGGTCGCGACCAGGCCGCGCATGATCTCGGTGTACCCGTCGAGTCCCAGCGACTGCATGACTGCCCACGCCGTGGCGATCGGTGCCGCCGGCTTGGCGCCGGCGACCCCGGGCGAGCCGTAGAGCCCGGCTCCCCATTGGTCGTAGAGGAAGAACTGGTGACCGAACCAGTCGGCGTCGCGATGCAAGACCACCGACGCGCCCTTGGCGGTGTAGCCGTACTTGTGCACGTCCGCACTGATCTCGGTCACGCCTTCGACCCGGAAGTCCCACGGCGGGACATCGTGGCCGAGTACCTCCAGGAATGGCAGCACGAATCCGCCGATACACCCGTCGACATGGCAACCGATCCCGCGCTCGTGGGCCAGGCCGGCGAGCTCGGCTACCGGGTCCATGACGCCATAGGGATAGTTGAACGCCGACGCAACGACGACCGCCGTGTCGGCGGTGATCAATCCGCGCGCCGCGTCGAGATCGGCCCGGAACTCGGCGTCCAATGGGATGCGGACGTACTCCATCCCGAAGTAATGCGCCGCCTTCGCGTAGGCAGGATGCGCCGACGCCGGGGCGAGGATCTGGGGACGGGTCACACCTCGGGCATGGGCGCGTTCGCGGTTGACGAGCATCGACATCAAAATGGATTCGGTGCCGCCGGAGGTCATCGATCCGCCGCCACCCTCGGGCAGGTGGACCAGTCCACCGGTCATCGCCACGACTTCGCCTTCGAACCGCGCGACCTCGGGGAACTTGAACGGGTTGAGCGCGTTCCCGAAGAGGTAGCGGTTGTTGACCGCGACGATCAGCTCTTCGAGATCATGACGACCGGTCGGATACACCAAGCCGAACAATCGAGCACCGTGCACGTCGGGTTCCCGGGCTTGGCGCGCGTCCACCTCGGCGAGCACCGCGTCGGCGGCCACGCCGGTGTGGGGCAGGCGCGCCTGCGTTGCGTCAGGAATGTCCATGGGCGCACCGTACTGAATTTCCGCTCTTGGCCCTGCGGGCCGGGCCGCTCGGGCCACGGCCGACACCACGCACGTGTGTCCTGACGGGCGAGTCGGTGCTCCTCGGCGTCGGCCTCTTGATTCCGCTCTTGGCGCTGCGGGCCGGGACCAGCTGCCTACGCGGCGAGGCGGGTGGAGAGGTCGGCGCAGGCTTCGCAGGCCGACTCGGGTACCCAACCGATTCGCATGAGACCGGCGAACACCTTGCAGCCCAGACACAGGCCGACGAACGCTTCGAGGCTCGCGGCAATCAGCAACAGCGAGAGGACCACGACCGCGGCGCCAGTCGCACCGGCAAGTGCCAACACCGATGCGGTTGTCGAGAAGGCCACGCCCATGCCCTGTGCGAATCGCTTGGGCGGTCCCGGCACCAGTCGAGGCGTGACCGACAGTCGCGGGCGGATGACGCGAGTGACGAGCAAGCCGAGCGGGCTGAACCTCGGTCCGGACGCCACGCGAGCGATGAATCCGAACGTCAACGGTGCCAGGATCCACCACTGCCGGGTGGCGAACATCACCACCACCATGACGACGACCCCGCTCGCCACCAGCCGCGCGGAGACCTCGTCGACGGGGTTCGGGAACTCGAAGAAACGACCCATCGCCGAACCATATCGTTGATTCCCGACTTGTCAACTCGGGAATAGGTCACACTTGTCCCCAGCCGGCTGGGGATAACCCCTCTGCGTGAACTCAATAGTGGCCGTTACTGGCTTGTGCCCCGTTTTAGTCCCTAGAATGAACCGCTCCTGAGCGCCAGGAGTGATGAGTTTTCCCCAGGGCGGAGGCACCCGGTGAGCAAACGGTGCGCACGCACTGAGCCGATCGAGATCACGTGATCACGCGCCTCAGGCTCGGCACCAAGCTCGGGCTCCTCGTGCTGCTCCCCCTCCTCGTGGTCGTCGGGCTCGGTGCGCCGCCCGTCCTGGACCGCTGGAACACCTGGAAGGACACGGCGTCCGGACCGGCCGATGCGCGGCTGACCGTCGGCCTCCAGCGCTTGCTCGAGCGCCTCGAAGGCGAGGCCTCGCTGTCATCGCGGTTCGTCGCGACGGGCGACACCGCCGTGCGACGCCAGCTCGCGGCCATCCGCCCCCGGACCGATACCGCGGCCCGGGCCCTGAGCAATCCCGCGGTTCGGGCGTCGACGGCCGATGCCCGTCGAAGCGTGCGCGACATCGAGGCACGCTGGCGGGACGTGCAGTCCGGACGCGCCGCGATCGACCGTCGAACCATCGGTGACCTCGCGGCGAGCAGCCGGTACGAGCCCAGCATCGCCGCGACTCGCGCCGCGATCACCGCGACCACCCGAACCGCGCCCGCCGGGTTGGGACCTTCCACCGTGCCACCCGCGCTCCGGTCCGCGCTTGCGACCCTCGAAACCACCACCGCCCACCAGCAAGCCGTTCTGCTCGCCGGCATCGGTCGCGGTTCGATCTCGAACGCCGCGGCCAACGCGGTGCGGCGCGACTCGACCGACGAAGTCGCGCTCCGCGACGCGATCCTCGAGTCGCTGGATCACGCCGGGAACCGTGCGTCGACCGAGGCGGCACGGGAACTCCGGGCCGCAGCAACCCCGCTCGACGCGATCCGACGTCTCGCGCTCGCCGGCCCGCCGAATGCGACGCTCGCCGGCCCGTGGCAGCGCGCCACCGACCGGCAACTCACCACCATCCGATCGATCGTCGGATCACTCGACGGGCGGGTGCGGAGAGTCGTCGACGCCGCTCGCCGTGAGGCCCGGTACGACCTCATCCGCACGGCCGCGATCACGACCGGTGCCGGCGTGGTCGCGCTGCTGATCGCGCTGGGACTGCGCCGTGCGATCAAGCAACCGATCCGCAGGGTCGCGGCGTACGCGCACGCCGTCGCCGAACCCGCCGACACCGTCACCTCGGCCGGGGACTGCGCCGACGGCCCTCGACCACCGACGGCGCCACCGATCCGGACCCACGACGAGATTGGCGACATCGATCGCGCGTTGCGCGACATCGATCGCACGACCGCCGATGCGCTCGCGACCCAGGAGCGGCTGCAACGCCACGAAATCGGCGATCTGTACGTCACGCTTGCTCGTCGCAATCAGCCCCTGCTCCGGCGCCAGCTCGACACCATCGGGGAGATCGCTCACACCGAACCCGATGCCAATCGGCGGGCCGCGCTGTCGACGCTCGAACACCTGGCGAGTCGGATGCGTCGCAATGCCGAGAGCTTGTTGGTGCTCGCCGGCATCGACGGGCACCGGACGGATCCCGGCGCGGCGCCACTCGTCGACATCGCCCACGACGCCGTCGCCGAAGTCGAGCAATTCGAACGCGTCGACGTGATCGGGCTCCCGTCGGGCGTCACGGTGACGGGCCGCGTGGCGGGTGACCTCACCCATGTGCTCGCCGAACTCATCGAGAACGCGGCGACGTACTCGGCGCCGGACACGCGCGTCTTCCTCAGTGCCCGACGCCAACTCGACGGCGTCGAGATCACGGTCTCCGACGAAGGCATCGGCATCTCCGTTGATCGCCTCGACGACATCAACGAGGTGCTGAGCCATCCGCCGCTGCCCGGCCTGGACCTCTCGCGGTCGCTCGGCGTCATCGTCATCGCTCGGCTGTGTGAGCGGATCGGCGCCCAGGTGTCGTTGCGGAGCGCCGCCGAGGTCGGGACCGCCGCGACGCTGAAGCTCCCGGCCCGACTCATCGTCACGCCCACAGTCGGCGAGACCGACGACGACTGGGTCGAACACGATCGCGACGGGTCGATCACCGTGGACCCCCGCGAAACGCGCGCACTCCTCCCACTGCCCGATGATCCGTCGGGCGACGAACCCGAACTCCCGGTCACACCATTGGTCGGGACGACCCCCGCCGCGACGGCGACCTTCCGGAACGGCTCGCTGCTCACGCCGGTCGTCCCGTCGACTCCGATACCGATTCCGGCGGAACCCGCACGCATCCCGCTGCCACGGCGCACGCCACTCACCGCCCGTCCACGCGAGGCCGCCCGGCCGACTCCTGCTCCACCGGCACCGCGCATCCGCTCGGCCCAGGCGGTCTTCGAGTCGGTCGCGCGCTACGAGTCGGGCACCCGACGCGCCGAGCGCACGCCACCCGTCGCGAACGCGGCGGCACCTTCGGACCCGGCGCCGGCCGTCTCCACACCCGAACCTCATGAGGAAGGACAGTCAACATGACGAGTACCCGTACCGATCTGGGCTTCCTGCTCGACCATCTTGCGAGCCAAGTACCCGGGATCCGCGAGGCGGCCGTCGTCTCCTCCGACGGACTCCCCATCGCCGCGTCCCAAGGCGTCGATCCCGCCGACGTCGACCGACTCGCCGCAGTCGCGGCTGCGCTCCTGAGCATCGCCCGCGGCGCAGGCCAACCCATCGACGGCGGTCCCGTCCAACAACTCATCGTCGAGATGGAGCGGGCGCTCCTCGTCGTGATGGGGATCAGCGACGGATCGACGCTCGCCGTCATCGCCCAACAGCCATGTGATCTCGGACTGATCGCCTACGAGATGGCAACCTTCGTCGAGCGCGCCGGCGCAGCACTGAGTCCCGCACTGGTCGCCGACCTGCGCACCCCGGCCGCGTCATGAGCGCAACGCAGACGTCGCCGGCCACGCAAGTCGATACCCCTCCCACTGCGCTCAAGGTCCTCATCGCCGGCGGGTTCGGGGTCGGCAAGACCACCGCGGTTGCGTCGATCTCCGAGATCGAACCACTCCGCACCGACGGGTCGATGACCGACGTTGCGATTCTGGGCAGTCTCGGCCGCGCCGCCCCCGACAAGGTCGGGACCACGGTCGCGCTCGACTTCGGTCGGGTCACCCTCGACGACGGCACCCCGCTGTACCTCTTCGGCACTCCGGGCCAAGAACGCTTCGCGTTCATGTGGGACGAGCTCGCCCGCGGTGCCGTCGCCGCGTTGGTCGTCGTCGACACGCGGCGCCTCGCGTGCTCCTTCCCGGCCATCGATGCCTGTGAACGGAACGGGATTCCATTCGCGATCGCGATCAACCAATTCGACGGGATTGCGTGGCACACCGTTGCGGAGGTCCGTGAGGCGGTCGCGGTGGGCGAGGACGTCCCGGTGGTCACCTTCGACGCCCGGCAGGCGGACCAGGTCCGGGCCGCGCTCAGCGCCATCGTCGCCAGTGCCGCCGAACCCGACCGCGCCGAATCTCCGAGTGGTGGAGCCGAGGCCGGCGACCCGACGGCACCGATCGTCCCGGTGTGATTGGGAGCCGAAGCCGACAATCTCGCATCAAATCTTGCGTTGACCCCACAGAGCAGGCATTGTCTGGCAACCTGACGGGTCGTCAGGTTGGACAGCAGTACCGCAATGCGGTCGATAGGGGGACTCGTGAGGCGATTTCGATGGTTGGCCTTTGTGTGTGTGATCGCGTTGGTACTCGCGGCATGCGGGCGAAGCGACAAAGAGACCGGATCGAATAACGGGACGCAAACCTCGACCGACACGCAGGCGAGCGGCGGCGCGAGCAAAGGCTCCTTCGGCACCTCCGACGTTGTCTGCCAGCCGGGAACGCCGTCGGGTTCGCCCGCCAACGGTGTCAGCGCCAGCGAGATTCACCTCGCCACGTTCTCGGACGTCGGCTTCGCCGGTCGCCCGGGTCTGAACCAGGAGCTGTTCGACGCCGCCACGGTGTTCTCGAAGTGGTGCAACGATGCCGGTGGCATCAACGGCCGCAAGATCGTCGTCGATGAACGGGACGCGGCATTGACCAACGTGAAGGCCAAGATGGTCGAGAGCTGCGCCTCCGACTTCATGGTCGTCGGCGGCGGTGCAGTGTTCGATCAGGACGGCGTCGAAACCCGACTCACCTGCCTCATGCCGGAGATCTCGGGATACTCGGTGAGCCCGCAGGCCCGCGGTGCCGATCTGCTCGTGCAACCGATCCCCAACACCGTCAGCTCGATCCCGATCGGCGATTACCTGTACCTCGAGAAGAAGTACCCGAAGGCCACGAAGGCCTACGGCGTCCTCACCGGCGACATCGACACGACCAAGATCGTCGCCCGCCAAGGCGACGAAGCAGCGAAGAGCCTGGGCTGGACCAAGGTCTACGACGACGTCTACCCCCCGACCGGTCCCGCCGACTGGACGCCCCTCGCGCAACAACTCAAGGACAAGGGCGTCAAGGCGCTCCTCTGGACCGGTGAACCCGAGAACCTCGCCAAGCTGATGCAAGCGCTGTCCGACATCAACTACACGCTCGACTTCGTGCGCACCGATGCCAACCACTACGACGACAAGCTGATCGACACCGGCGGGTCGGCGATCAAGAACGTCTTCGTCCGGAGTGTGTTCACGCCGTTCGAGCTGGCCAAGAAGGGCAACGCGACCCAGGAGTACCTCGACGCCTTCGCCAAGTATCTGCCCAACGGGAAGGCCAATGCGCTCCTCGGCGTGCAGGCGTGGTCGGCGTGGATGTTGTTCGCCACCGCGGCCAACGACTGCGGGAACGACCTGACCCGGAAGTGCGTCTTCGAGAACGCCACGAAGCTCACCGAGTGGACGGGCGGCGGGCTCCACGCGGCCGTCGACCTCAAGGCCAACGTCGCCCCGGCCTGTTTCACCGAGATGGAGGCATCCGCATCCGGTTTCAAGATCGTGAGTGACCTCAAGCCCACTGAGGGCATCTTCCGGTGCGAGGCCAAGGGCGTGTACACACTGAAGGGTGATTACCCGAAGGGCGTGACGCTCGCCGACGTCGGCAAGTCCATGGCCGACCTCAAGTAGTCAGACGGATCATCGGGGGTCGGCGCGTCCGACCCCCGAGCCGTCTCCTCTTCCGGGAGATTCGTGGACAAGTTCCTCACTTTCACGATCGTCGGCCTGAGCCTGGCGGCCATCTATTCGGTCATCGCCAGCGGTCTGGTCCTCACCTACACGACGACCGGGATCTTCAACTTCGCGCACGGCGCGGCCGGCATGTTGGCCGCGTTCGCGTACTGGCAGTTCCGGTTCGAATGGGGCTGGCCGCTCCCGATCTGTCTGATCATGATCCTGGGGGTGATGGCTCCGTTGTTCGGGGTCATCCTCGAAGTGGTGGTCATGCGCGGGTTACGGGGCACGACCGACACCGTGAAACTCGTGGTGTCGATCTCGTTGCTGCTGTTCATGATCGGTCTCGCCCAGTTGATCTGGCCTCCGGGCGTGAGCCGGCCGATGAGCAAGTTCTTCCAATCCAGCGCGCCGATCCACATCGGCCCGACGACCATCACGTGGCATCAGGCGATCACGATTGGCGTGGCGATCGTCGCGGCCATCGGACTCCGGCTGGTGCTGACCCGGTTCCGCTTCGGGATCGCGATGCGGGCGGCGGTCGATGATCCGTCGCTGTCGGCCCTGAACGGTGCCCGTCCCAACCGAGTGTCGATGTTGGCGTGGGCGATCGGTACCGCCCTCGCGGCCCTCGGTGGCATTCTGATCGCCCCGAACGTCACCCTGGACGCGCCGTCGCTGAGCCTGTTGATCATCAGCGCGTACGCCGCGGCGATCTTCGGTCGGCTGCGGAGCCTGCCACTGACCTTCGTCGGCGCCATCGTCCTCGGCCTGACCGAGGGCTACCTGACGGGGTACCTCCCGCAGAATCAGTACCTGCCCGGTCTCCGTATCGCGAGCCCGGCGCTCTTGCTGTTCCTCGTGCTCCTCGTGATACCGAACCCTCGGCTGCGCGGCCGGATGACCCGGAGTCGCGAATACTTCCCGATGCCGTCGATCAGGGGCACGCTCATTTTCGGCGGCATCGTGATTCTCGCCGGGATCACGATGAACGCCACGATGAGCCTTCCCGACCTTCTCGTCTACGGCCGGATCTTCCCGATCGCGATTATCGCCTTGTCACTCGTCCCGCTCGTAGGGTTCGCCGGCCAGATCTCGCTCTGTCAACTGAGCTTCGCGGGAATCGGCGGTCTCGTGGTCGCCCATCTCGGACGCGGGGGTGATCCGGCCGCACTCATCTGGGCCGTCCTGATCTCCGCCGCCGTCGGCGCACTCATTGCTCTCCCTGCACTCCGACTGTCGGGGATCTATCTCGCCCTCGGGACCGCAGCATTCGCAACGATCCTCGACCGATGGATCTTCACGCTGCCGAGGTTCTCGGTCTTCGGGTGGTTCGACGTCGACCTCTTCACCCAGGGATCGATCAACGTCGACCCGCTCCGCGCGTTCGGCACGACGTTCGATGATCCCGGCGCCCAAGCCATCATCGGCGCGGTCACCTTCGCACTGGTCGCGCTCGTCGTCGTCCTCATCCGTCGGGGTCGCCTCGGTCGCCGTCTCATCGCCATGAAGGACAGCGAAGCCGCGTGCGCGACCCTCGGGATGAACTTGCTCGGGACCAAGCTCTTGGTGTTCGCCATTTCCGCCGGCATCGCCGGACTCGGCGGCGCGCTCTACGCCACGCAGCTGACCACGATCCAGGCCGGCAAGTTCGACCTCGTGAGCAGCCTCCAAGTGTTCGCGCTGACGGTCGTCGGCGGAATCGGCGCGGTGGGCGGCGCGCTCTTCGCCGGGATTTCGCTCTTTGTCGTGCTCCCACTGATCGCCACCTTGTGGCCGGGCCTCATCCGGTGGGTCGGGCTGCTGCCCGGCGCCACCGGTATCGGGCTCGGGCGCGACCCGAACGGCGCCATCAGCCAAATGCGCGAGGGCTTCGCTCCGCTGGCGGGCTCGCCGTCGTCGCTGCTGGTGATGGGCCTCTCGATCGCGGCCCTGCTCGGGCTTCGCTTCGTGGATGCCATCACCAACTGGACCATGATCGGCGGACTGGTGATCATCCCGCTCGTGGCATCAGCCGCGGCGACGGTGTCGGCGGCGTCCAAGCAACGCACGCTGGCAGCCCTCGAGGATGCGCCTGATCGCACCCCACTCGAATGGGTCGGCATCGACCGACCGTGGACCGCGCAGGACATCGCCACCCTCGACGCCATGTTCGACACCGCGGAGTGGGAGCCTCATGGCGCTGCTTGAGGTCGCAGACATCGGAGTCCGCTTCGGCGGGAACATCGCACTCGACGGCGTGTCGTTGTCGGCCGACCCGGGCATGGTGACGGGACTCATCGGTCCCAACGGGGCGGGCAAGACGACGTTGTTCAACGTCATCACCGGACTCCAACCCCCGACCCAAGGTCGGGTGCGCCTGGACGGGCGCGACGTCGGCCGGCTCTCCCCCACCAAACGGGCGCGGCGCGGGCTGGCCCGCACGTTCCAGCGGCTCGAACTGTTCAGTCTGCTCAGCGTCCGGGAGAACATCCGCGTCGCCGCCGACGTTCACAAGGGCTGGTCACACGACAAGAGCAATCCGGCGCAGGTGGTCGAGGAGATCATCGAGCGCGTCGGCTTGACGGGGCTCGCGGACGAGCGCGTCGACTCACTCCCGACCGGCCAGTGCCGACTCGTCGAACTCGGACGTTGCCTGGCGACCAAGCCCAAGGTGTTGCTCCTCGACGAACCCGCATCGGGCCAGGACGAATCCGAGAC
>JAENVU010000339.1 GCA_016650415.1 Acidimicrobiia bacterium | reverse complement strand
GAACGTCGTCGTCTGCGTGAAGCAGATTCCCGACCCGGCGGTACCGGGCGAACTCGACAGCGACCACACGCTCAAGCGTGAGGGCAAGCTGATCCTCGACGAATCCGACAGCTACGGCGTCGAAATGGCGCTCCAGCTCGTTGACAAGGCCGGCGGCGGCGAGGTCACGTTGATCTCGATGGCCCCCAACGGCGAGGTGTCCGGTCTGCGGACCGCCCTCGCGATGGGTGCGGCCAAGGCGATCCTCGTCTCCGACGACGCCCTGGCCGGTGCCGACGCGCTCACCACCTCCAAGGTGTTGGCCAAGTGCGTCGAGCGGGCCGGTGAGGTCGATCTCGTCCTGACCGCGACCGAGTCGACCGACGGGTACACGGGCACGATCCCGGCCGCGATGGCCGAACTGCTCGGATGGCCGTCGCTCACGTTCGCCAAGGAAGTCACCCTCGACGGTGGGTCGGCAACGATCCAGCGCCAGACCGAAGCGGGCTACGACGTCGTCTCGGCGTCGCTGCCGGCCGTGGTCAGCGTGACCGCGGGCGTGGTCGAGCCTCGCTACCCGTCGTTCAAAGGCATCATGGCGGCGAAGTCGAAGCCGGTCGACCAGGTGACCGCAGGCGACCTCGGGTTGAGCGGCGACGCGATCGCGCCCAACCAGACCATCACGTCGGTCACCGCGGCGCCGGCCCGTGAAGCGGGCGAGAAGATCGAAGACGACGGCACCGCGTTCGAGAAGGTTGTCGAGTTCCTCGACGGTCTCAAGGTCATCTGAGAGTAGGGGAGCAGACACGATGAAGATTTGGGTGTACGCAGAATCCGAAGGTGACGCGCCGACGACCGCAACGTTGGAGCTGGTGACCAAGGCTCGGGAGTTCGGCACCGTCGAAGCGGTCTACGTCGGCGACAATGCCGCCGCCGTCGCCCCGGCGCTCGGTGAGCACGGTGTGGCCAAGGTGTTCGCGGTGGACGCGGGCGGCAGCCTGGCCGGCGTGATGGGCGCGGCGGCGATCGCCGCACTGGTCGAGGCCGAGGCTCCGGACCTGATCCTGTTCGCGCAGACCTACGACGGTCGTGACGCCATCGCCCGCTTGTCGGTCAAGCTCGACCGCACGGTGCTGACGAACGGCATGACGCTGGCGGTCGACGGCGACACGGTCACCGTGGGCACCGCGATTTTCGGTGGCAACACGCTCGTGGACACCAAGTTCGACGGTGCGAAGCCGTGCCTTGCCGCGATCCGACCGAAGTCGTTCGTGGCCGAACCGGGCGGTGCCGCGGCGGCCGAAGTGGTCAGCGTCGGGACCCCGGATGCGGGTCGCGGGGCCGAGGCCAAGGTGCTCGAGACCCACGTCGAAGAGCGTGAAGGGCCGAAGCTGGAAGAGTCGGCGATCGTCGTCTCCGGTGGCCGTGGTATCGGTGCCGCCGAGAACTACGACCCGCTGGTGGAGGAGCTCGCGAAGTTGCTCGGCGGTGCATCGGGCGCGTCCCGGGCCATCGTCGACGCCGGCTGGGTCCCGTACTCCAAGCAGGTGGGCCAGACCGGCAAGACCGTGAAGCCGAAGGTGTACATCGCCCTCGGGATCAGCGGCGCGACCCAACACATGGTCGGCATGAAGGGTTCGGACAACATCATCGCCATCAACAAGGACGGCGAGGCGCCGATCTTCTCGGTGGCCGACCTCGGCATCGTCGGCGACGTCCACAAGGTCGTTCCGAAGCTCATCGAGGCCATCAAGGCTCGGAAGGGCTGAGTCACCGCAACGAACGCACCCCGAACTCCGGGGTCGAGAACACGTGACGAAGGCGGCGCCGAGGCGCCGCCTTCGTCACGTTCGGTTGGTAGTTGGCGGTCGGTGCGTGGACGCGAACTAGCTGGACGGCGGAGTGGCCGGCGTCGTGGCGGTCGGTCCGACGACGACCGAGTCGACCACCCACTTCTTGTCCGGCGCCGAGAGGACGAAGTTCACTGTTCCTCCGGGCCGGGTCCACGTGCAGGTCTTCGATGCGGACGAGGCACCAAACGTCTGCGTGCACCCTCCCCACACCAGGCCCTTGACGTCGATCACGATGGTCCGCGTCGGTCAGGGCGTGAGATCCACGATCACGGGTGCATGATCCGACGGCTGTTTGCCTTTCCGGGCATTTCGGTCCACGAGCGCCCAGGTCACCCGTTCGGCCACCGGTGCGCTCGCCAGCACCAAATCGATGCGCATGCCGCGGCCCTGATGGAAATCGCCGCGGCGATAGTCCCAGTAGCTGTAGAGGTGGTCGTCCTCGTAGACCTTCCGAAACGCGTCGACGAGCCCCCACTCTTCGAGCCGGCGTACCGCGGCCCGTTCGGGTTCGGTCACATGCGTGGAACCCGCGAACGCCTTCATCGACCAGACATCCTTGTCTTCGGGGGCGACGTTGAAGTCGCCCGTGATGACGACGGAGTCCTTCGGGGTGTGGTGGGCATCGAGCCATTCGGCAAGGCGCTCGAACCACTCGAGCTTGCGGTCGTAGAACTCGCTCGGAACCTCGCGTCCGTTCGGGACGTAGACGCTCGAGATCCGGATCCCGCCGCAGGTCGCCGTCAGCATGCGGGCATCGCCCTCGTACGGATCGACCACCTCGGACCCGAAGCCGTTCTGAGGATCTTCGATACCGACCCGGGAAAGGATCGCCACACCGTTCCACTGGCCTTGGCCGTGGTGGACGCTCTCGTAGCCGAGGGCCGAGAAGGCCATCGCCGGGAAGGCCTTGTCGGCCATCTTGGTCTCCTGCAGACACAGCACGTCGGGTTGCGCGTATTCGAGCCATTCCTCGACGCGTTCGAGCCGCGCCTTCAGCGAGTTGACGTTCCAGGTGGCGATGCGCACGACGTGAGTTCCTATCGGCCGGAGTTGACGTAGTCGGGGTTGCTGACCGCGAGCTTGGACCGTACCGAAGCCCGTACGGCTGCGAAGACTTGGTCGGTCCGGGCATCCAACTCGCCGGCGCGGATCCGACCGGCAAGCTCGACGGTTTGCTCGCGGACCGAGGTGTCGACGCCGGTGAGATCCCGCAAGCGGGCCTGCTCCGCCGCATACTGGCCCGGGCCCAACCGCAGTTCCCGCTCGACGCTGGCGAGCACTTTGGACGCGACCCGCGCGTGGAACGCGACCC
The DNA here is from genome assembly GCA_016650415.1 of Acidimicrobiia bacterium. Lineage (GTDB taxonomy): Bacteria > Actinomycetota > Acidimicrobiia > IMCC26256 > JAENVU01 > JAENVU01. Next base: position 1,479 of record JAENVU010000339.1, on the reverse strand, counting down.
GGCCGGGGCCGGTCATGACATCGCCTTCGAGGTACTCCCGTACGGATTCGAGGAGCTCGACCGCAGTGGGACGATCGTGCATCGTCGGTGGGTCGACGGGATCGACCTCGGGCGGGGCCGCGATCGGGTCGGGATCGATGAGGTCGAGCAGATCCCACTCCATCTCGGCAATTCGGCGGCCCAGCGCGGCGAGTTCGACCGAACGCACCAGGCCTTGGAGGTGGGAGAACGCCTGCATCTCGCAGATGACGCCCCACTTCAGCGTGCCGAAGACCTCCCAGTACTGCAGGTGTTCGCGCGACACCGGCGTACCGCTCGCCGCGACGTAATGCGCGAGGAGTTCGTCGACGGTACCGAACCCGCCGGCGGGGAGATCCACGTTGCCGAACCGCCATGACTTCACGCACAGCCACCCGAGATCCTCGACGGGGTCGCCGAGGTGGGCGAGTTCCCAATCGAGGACGGATCGCAATCCGTCGCCGTCGACGATGAAGTTGCCGTTGCGGAAATCGCCGTGGACGAGGCCGAGTTCGGTGGCGGGGAGCAGCGGCGCCCGGGCGCGCAGCCAGCGGAGTCCGAGTTCGAAGGCCGGGTGAGGCTCGCCGAGGGCATCGAGCACGCCCTGGAACTGATCGATCTGACTCGCCGCGTCCTGACGAGGGAGGCGGGGGAGCGAGGTCAGTGGGATGGCGTGGATTGCCGCGGCCGTGTCGGCACACTGCTCGGTGAGGCGCGCTCGAGCCGACGCGAATGCGTCGTCCCGCAGGATCTTGCGAGGAATGGTCTCGCCCTCGATGTGGTCCATGACGAAGCCGGCCCCGAGCCCGTCGGCGGCTTCGAGCAAGAAGCGAACTCGCGGCACGGCGACGCCACCCGCGTCCGCGGCTTGGAGGAGTCGATACTCGGTCGTGCGGTCGGTCGAACCGATCGTTGCGCCCGGATCACGTCGCAGCACCAGGTGGTGCGGGCCGTCGCCGGTGGCGGCCGTGAATGCCCACGTCTCACGGGATGCGCCGCCCGAGAGCCGACGCAGGTCTTCGATCGTGACCTCGTCGCCGAAGTGCCGGTGGCATACAGCCGCGAGGAGGGGGGCGTCGACACTGGGCATGGCCCCAAACTAGACAGCTTCGCCGGAGGAGGCCGCGCCGGTAGGGTGCGCGGGGAAACCGCATCCGAGGAGCAGTGCATCGTGAAACGCATCGTGAAACGTTGTGACGCCGAATTGTTCGCCGAGGTGCCGCTCTTCGCCGGGCTGTCAGCCGCGGAGCGGCGACGGATTGCCGCCGTGGCCAAGCACGTGAGCTATCGGGAGGGTGCGACCGTCGTCGAAGAGGGCTCGTTGGGGGGTCGCGTCTTCGTCATCGAGACTGGGACGGCCAAGGTCCTGACGGGTGGTCGCACGCGGATCTCGCTCGGGCCGGGGTCCTACTTCGGTGAGCTCGCGGTGCTCGATGGTCAGCCTCGCTCCGCGTCGGTGAT
>JAENVU010000338.1 GCA_016650415.1 Acidimicrobiia bacterium | reverse complement strand
CGGGCCGACCAGGTTCACTCCGATGCGGCCGACCAGTTCCGGGGCGCGGGCGCGCGCGAGTTCTTCGGTGACGATGTAGTGCCCGATGGGGCCGGCGTCTCGGCCGCCGTAGACCTCAGGCCATGCGACGCCGACCCAGCGACCCTCGGCCAGTCGGGCCTGCCATTGCCGACCGAACGCGACTTCGGAGTCGAGGTCGTCGAACCGCGGTGGCAGCCCGCGGCCGTAGCCCCAGGGCAGATTGGCGTGTAACCACTCGCGGCATTCGGCCCGTAGTGCGGCCTCCGCGGGGCTCGGTGTCAGGTCCACGTGCGGTCCTCCGGCCGGCAGGGTAGCGCCCGGGCGATCGTTCTCGACTCAAGACCCGAGCGGAATGGCCGATGAGGACCGTTGTGACCAGTGAGGAAGAATTTCAGCGGACCGCCCGGCGACGGCGCGTGCGGCTCGCGCGGAACGCCAGCGGCTTGACGTTGATCGAGGTCACGCTGGTCGTGATGATCATCGGGATCCTGATGCTCCTGGGCATTCCCGCGCTGAACGGCGCCAAGAAGAGCGCGGAAGACCGATCGGCCCAGGCGAGTCTGCGGATCGCCGTGACCAACGCGAAGGCGATCCGGGCCGAGACCGACAACTTCGCCGACGCCGACCCCACTGCGTTGACCAAGGCTGAGCCGAGTTTGCGATTCACCGTCGGCGCATCGCTGGACCCCAAGGTGGTGTCGGTCGACAACCGCGGGAGCGCGATCGTGCTTGCCTCGCGGTCGGACTCGGGAATCTGTTACGTCATCGGCGATGCCGCGAACGCGGCGGGAACGGTGTACCAGAACCTCGGCCTCGCACGGTGCCAGGCCTCCGACGTGGCCGCGATCCCGACGGCGACGCCCGCGGACGAGCACGCCGCGGTCGGCGGCGACTGGGCCCGCGGCTGGTAGCCGATCCCGTGACCGTCGGTTCCGCCCCGGAACGACGCGCGGCTAGCGGTCCTCGACCGCGACGTAGTGGTTCTCGGTCGGGCCGGTGTAGATCTGGCGGGGTCGACCGATCTTCGTGCGGTCGCTCTCCATCATCTCTTTCCAGTGGGCGATCCAGCCGGGGAGCCGACCCATGGCGAAGAGCACCGTGTACATCTTGGTGGGGAACCCCATCGCCCGGTAGATGAGCCCGGAGTAGAAGTCGACGTTCGGATAGAGCTTGCGGTCCACGAAATACGGGTCGGTGAGCGCGACTTCCTCGAGCCTCCGCGCGAGGTCGAGCAGGTCGTCGTGGCCGGCGAGTTCGCCGATGACCCGTTCGGCAGTGCCGGCGAGGATGCGGGCGCGCGGGTCGTAGTTCTTGTACACGCGGTGGCCGAACCCCGAGAGTCGGAACTTGGAATCGGGGTCCTTGGCCATGCGGACGTAGTGGTCGATGTCGCCGCCGTCGCGGTGCATGCTCTCGAGCATCTCGAGGACCGCCTGGTTGGCGCCGCCGTGGAGCGGGCCCCACAGTGCGTTGATGCCGGCGGCCACACTCGCGAACAGGTTCGCGTCGGAGGAGCCGACCATCCGCACGGTGGACGTCGAACAGTTCTGCTCGTGATCGGCATGGAGGATGAGCAGCTGCTTCAGGGCGTGGACGATCGTCGGCGAGACCTCGTACGACTCCGACGGAACCGCGAAGGTCATGGTGAGGAAGTTCTCGATCAGGTCGAGTTCGTTGTTCGGGTAGAGGAACGGCTGACCGATCGACTTCTTGTACGAGTACGCGGCGATCGTGGGCATCTTCGCCATGAGTCGCTGGATCGAGAGCTGCACCTGGTCGGCGTCGTGAGGATCCTCACTGTCCTGGTAGAAGGTCGAGAGCGCACTGACCGCGCTCGAGAGCACGGCCATGGGGTGGGCGTCCTTCGGGAATCCCCCGAAGAAGCTCTTGAAGTCCTCGTGGAGGAGGGTGTGGCGCCGGATCCCGAATCGCCACTCGTCGAGCTCGTCGAGGGTCGGGAGGTGGCCGTAGATCAGCAGGTACGAGGTCTCCAGGAAGCTCGGTGAATCGCGCTCGACGAGTTGCTCGATCGGTATTCCCCGGTAGCGCAGGATTCCCGCATCGCCGTCGATGTAGGTGATCGCCGACTCGGTCGCGCCGGTGTTCACGAACCCGTAGTCGAGAGTGATCATGCCGGTCGTCGCCCGGAGTTTGGCGATGTCGACGCCCAACTCGTCCTCGGTGCCCCTCACGACGGGAAGCTCGATCTCGGAGTCGCCGTGGCGGAAGTATGCGGGCGTCTCTTCGGTCACTCTGGCTCCTCGGCAGTCTGGGTCCTCGTCCTTCGCAATCTACCCAGTGGAGCCGGGGAACGACGTCACGAGCCGAACTAGGGTCGCCCGACCATGGACTTCGACCTGTCGCCCGACCAACTCGCGTTGCGGGATGCGGCTCGAGAGTTCCTCGACGATCAGTGTCCGCCCCGTCGGATTCGGGCCGCGCACGAATCGGCCTCCGGATGGGATGCCGAGCTGTGGGCGGCGATGGTCGATCTGGGCTGGTTGGGTGTCGCACTCCCGGAGTCCGACGGAGGTCTCGGGTTCGGGCTCGTCGAGCTGGCGGTGCTCATGGAGGAGACGGGTCGTCACACGAATCCGACACCCTGGACGCAGAATGCGATTGCGATCGCGGTGGCGCACCGTGCGGACGACGCTGAGCTGGTGTCACGACTGCTCACGGGTGCGCCCGCATGTGTCGTGTGGAGCCCCCGACCGGGTTCACTCACGGCCGCGAGCGATCACCGCATCACCGGGCGTTCCGATCCCGTCGCGTTTGCGTCGGTCGCGACCATGGCGATCGTGGTGGCGGCCGAGGCCGATGGGTCGGGCGATGGGTCGCGCGATGGGTCAGGCGTCTTCGTGGTCGAGATCGATGCCGACGTGCGACCCGCACGCGACTCCGCCATGGATCTCAGCCGACCGCTGGGCCGATTCGACTTCGACGGCGTCCCCGCTCGCCGGATCGGTGGACCCGAGCTCGTCGAGTTCCTCCTGGATGTGGCGGCGACGGCCGCGTCGATCGAGCTGCTCGGTGCGAGTGAGGTCGCAATGACTCTGGCCGTCGAATACGCGAAGGAGCGGGTCCAGTTCGGTCGACCGATCGGCTCGTTCCAGGCCGTCAAACATCGGTGTGCCGACATGCTGGTCGACGTCGAGGGCATCCGGTCCAGCGCCTACTGGGCGGCGTGGTGCCTGAGTGTCGGCGACCCCGACGCGTCGATCGCGGCGTCGACCGCGAAGATCTGGGCTACCGACGCTTCGAAGCGGGTCATGGCCAGTGCGCTCCAGGTCCACGGTGGCATCGGGTTCACCTGGGAGCACGACCTGCATCTGTACATGAAGCGCGCCCAGTTCGATCAGGTCAGTTTCGGCGACGCGTCCTTCCACCGTGATCGGCTCGGTCGCGCGCTCAGGGTCAAGGTCGAATCCGGCGTGAGTGTGCTCTAGGGGGAGCGGGTTCCTGCCGGAATCAGATCATCCGGCGGGAAGCACGACCGTGGCCGGGAGGATGCTCTCTCCCACCGAGTTCCTGGCCCAGACCTGGATGGTGGACGACACCGTCGAACGCAACGGAACGTCGAGTGCTGCCTGAGTCGGGGTTCCCACCGGAACCCCATTGGCGACGACTCGATAGCTGGTGGTGGGGGGCCCGCTGTTGGGAACGGGCGCAGTCCAGGTGAGATGCACCAACTCGTGGTCGGTGACGTCCCGTATCGCCATCAGATTCGTCGGCGACCCCGGCCGGTACATCGCCAACGTCGCCGGCGGTTCATCGTCCGCGATCACGACCAGGCCGACGTCGTCGGCGACGAGAACGCCGCTGGCCCCGGTTCCGGTCAATGCCACTGCGAACGACTCGTCGAGTTCGGGAGTCGTGTCGCCGAGGACCGTGGTCGAGAGCACGGCCCGAACGCGTCCGGCGCGGACACGTACTCGCTTGGCCCGCGACTTGAAATCGTCGAAGTTGGTCGCGGTGAGGTCGGTGATCACGAGATCCACGAAGACATCCTCGGCGCGAGGCGCGTCGAGGGTCAGTGTCAGTTTCGCGAAGCCTTGGCCGGAATCACCCTCCCAGACGGTGGCGTCGCCGATCGAGATTCCCTCGGCCCCTTCGTCCTCGCGGATGGTCGCCCGGCGGTCCTGACGGGTTGTCGCGCGAGGGGACCAGATCGGTTCACGGGTTCGGGATTCGGTCGGGGCGCGTTCGGTCGACTGCAGGTGCCGCCGCCGCAGCACCCCGTGAGCCCGCCGAGCGGTAAGACTGCGACGAATGACCGAAGACCTGCGCGATCTCGTCGAGATCGGTGACCTCGATGAGATCCTGCGTGCCACCGATCGGCTCTGCGACGCGCGCGATTGGTCCGCCCTGGTCGAGCTGCGCGATCGCTGCCGGAAGGCGGTCGAGCGGGGCAAGCAGCTCTGGCCGGCGGCGAACAATGCGGAATACCGGCTCGCACTCGAGGCACCGGCCGAGTTCGCGGCCCGGATGCTCACCGATATCGCCGGCCAGTTCGGTCTCGGCCCGCTCGCCGAGGTCGCCGCGGCCGGGCATTCTTGGATGGACCTCGCGCCGTACGTTCCCGCAACGCCCACCGCGGCGATGTGTCTGCACGAATGTGTCGTGCGGGGCGCCGACCTGTCCGACGTGACGATGCCCGGCCCGGATCCCTTGGAGATCCCCGCGCGGCTCTGCACCTGGGAGCCGGCGTATCCCGTCGCGGAGTATCGATCCGACAGTGCCGACTTCCCGTCTCCCGGCCCCACCCCGCCGGGCGCGCTCACGGAGGTGAAGGCCGGGGCCGAACGCATCACTCAGACCGGAGTGGCCCGCACGTTGCGGGACCTCGTGCACCCGTGGACCGCAGACGGTGATGCCACGACGGTCGCGGTACGGGGCGATGCCCGCGCGGCGATCGGCGAGCTCGACGGTCCTGAGGTGCGCGTGGCCGAAGTCGACCTCGCCACCGCCCTCGCCTGGCTGGGCTGGGCCGGAGCGAGTGGTGGTGCCCACGGCCGGCGTCGTGGCGCGGCCGCCGGCCGGCTCGACGCCTGGATGGTGCTCGCCGAACTCGTGGACCTCGGGACGAAGTGGCCGCTCGACCCCGACGAACTCGGCGACCGCGCCGCTCGACTGCGGTGGTACGTCTGGGATGCCATGGGGATCGGCGCAACCGGTTGGGTGCTCCGCATCGCGGT
>JAENVU010000337.1 GCA_016650415.1 Acidimicrobiia bacterium | reverse complement strand
CCGGTCTGAATCGCCTGGGCGATGAGGAGATCGGACTCCGAGTAGAGGTGGGTCAGGAGTTGGCCGCTCGGACTCAACGCCCAGGCGTCCACGTAGCCCCAGGTCTCGAGGACCGCGAGAACGCGATCGAACTGGCGGGCCAAGCTCTCGCTCCGGCCCCGAACCCGGCGGCGCAGACGGGTGGCGTCCTTGGTGAGGCGCTCACGACCCGCCGCGGCCTTCAGGTGCTGTGCGAGCCGGGGACACCCTCCGACGGGGTGTTCCGCGAGTTCGCGCTCGGCCGCCGCATCCGCGCCCTCGGCGGGATCGGTCGCCGTCGCGAGATCCACGGCCCGCAGCGCATCGGCCGCGGCCCGCCGGAAGGGAACACTGCGCGGGGCGAACGGCTTGGGGAGCGGCATGTGCGCCAACGCCGTGGGCGGCGCGCGGAAGTCGCCGGGACCGAGCCGGAAGATCTCCCGGTTGGTGCCCAGCATCATCAACCGGCCGCCACTGCGCCCGCTCTCGTGTTTGAGGACGACGGCGCGCCCGCCGCCCCGGCGGGTGGCCACGACGTCGCCCGGTCGGAGCGCATCGAGGGCGTCGGCCCGGGCCCGGTTGCGGTTCGGTTCCCGGCGGGTCGTTTCGAGCCGGTCGCGCAGCCGTCGGTATTCGTCGACATCACCGCGATCGCAGGTGGCCGACTCCCGAAGGTGTTCGATCTGGGTTTCGTTCCGCTCGAGTTGGCGTTCGAGGCCGACGACGTCGCGGTCGGCGCAGTACTGGGCGAACGAGAGGTTGAGGAGCCGGTGGGCATCCTCGGGCGAATATCTCCCGACCAGATTGGTGGCCATGTTGTAGGTCGGCCGGAACGAGGACGTGAGCGCGCTGCTCCGGCGCGACGCCAGCCCCGCGACCTGCTCGAATGGCACGAACGGGCTCCAACACACGACCGCGAAGCCCTGCGGATCGATCCCCCGGCGCCCGGCGCGTCCGGTGAGCTGGGTGTACTCGCCGGGGGTGAGGAACTCGTGGTGTTCGCCGGTGAACTTCGACAGCTTCTCGATGACGACCGATCGCGCGGGCATGTTGATGCCGAGCGAGAGGGTTTCGGTGGCGAAGACGACCTTGACCAGCCCAGCGGCAAAGCCTTCCTCGACTGCTTCCTTGAGCGGTGGCACCAATCCGGCGTGGTGCGCCGCGATTCCTTGCTCGAAACCGCTGATCCACGCGCCGTACCCCAGTGCGTCGAGGTCGTCGTCGGAGAGCGGTCGGCTACGTTCGTCGGCAATTGCCCGGAGCGCGGCTCGTTCCTCCGGAGTCGTGAGCCGGAGGCCGGCGGCCAGACACTGTTGGACTGCGTCGTCGCAGGCCGCCCGGCTGAAGATGAACGAGATCGCCGGCAGCATCTGCTCATCGCGCAGCATCTCGACCAGATCGGCGCGTCGAGGCGTCATGAGCTTGGAGCGGGGTCGGCCCCGGTCGCGGTCCCGCCCGCTTCCCCGCGCGTCGAGCTTGGCCGCCTCGGGGTTGGGACGCAGGCCGAGTTGGCTCCCGGTGCGGTCATCGGGAACGAACGTCGGCAGGAGATGGATCTCGGGTCGGTGACGCTCGGCCACGGCATAGAGGTTGGTCAACTCGACCGGTCGGCGTTCCTCGATGATGGGTTCGGTGGGCCCGCGGACGGTGGCGATCCAGTCGGCGAACTCTTCGGCGTTGGAGACGGTCGCCGAGAGGCACACCAATTCCACCGATCGCGGGAGGTGGATGATGACCTCCTCCCAGACCGCCCCGCGGTACCGATTCTGGAGGTAGTGCACCTCGTCGAGGACGACATACTGCAGATTGTCGAGGGTCGGCGACGCGGCGTAGATCATGTTGCGCAGGACTTCGGTGGTCATGACGACGATGGGCGCTTCGCCGTTGACGGAGTTGTCCCCGGTCAGGAGCCCCACCCGGGAACTGCCGTACTGGGCGACGAAGTCGCCGTACTTCTGGTTGGAGAGGGCCTTGAGCGGGGTCGTGTAGAAGATCTTGTGACCGGCGGCCAGGGCCCGGTGGACCGCATACTCCGCGACCAGGGTCTTGCCCGAGCCCGTGGGTGCCGCGACGAGGACCGAGACGTCGCGGTCGAGGGCGTTAAATGCCTTCCGTTGGAACTCGTCCGGTTCGACGCCGAGCCCGGCCTCGAAGGCCGAGCGCGACCCGGTCACGGCTGAGACGAAGACGAGGTCGCCGCGGGGGCCGTGGTCGGCGTCGAGCCGTCCGCGACCGTCGTGGTCGTCGCACTCGCGTCCGCGGCAGGAATGGAGGTCGCAGTCGGTGCCGGGATGGACACCGCGGGCGGCGGCCGGTGCCGGAAGACGACGAGGAGTACCACCGAGACCGCCAGCACCGCCAGCGCGGTTGCGACCGCGATCCAGATCTCGCGATGGGTGCGGATCGGCGCGCCATGGGCATCGCGATGTTGAGGCTTGCGGCGGTTGCTCATCGGCTGAGCATCCTACCGATCAGGATGGAACCCTCGTAGAACAGGACCATCGGCAGTGCGAGGAAGAACAGCGAGTAGGGGTCTTGGCTGGGCGTGATGATGGCGGCGAACAGGAAGATGCCGACGATGGCAAAGCGCCGGGCCTTGACCAGTTGGGGCACCTTGAGTACCCGCGCGATGAGCAGGAACACCAGCACCACCGGGAACTCGAAGCTGAGTCCGAACGCCACGATCATCAACGTGACGAGTGAGATGTACTTCTCCGACGTATAGCTCGCGGTCTGCGATGGGCCACCGACGTCGATGAGGAACTTGAGCGCCGGTTCCAGCGTCAGGAATGCGACGAGCGCACCGAGCACGAAGAGCACGATGGCGGAGAGGACGAACGGGATCGCGTACTTCTTCTCCTTCGAGTGCAGGCCAGGCGTGACGAACCGCCACAGCTGATAGAGCCAGACCGGGAGCGCGAGGACGATGCCGCCGTAGGTTGCGACCTTCAGCCGGACGACGAAGCCGTCGACCGGGCCCAGCACCAAGAGCGTCGCCTTCCCGTCCTTGGATGCGTTCTTGTAGTACTCGACCAGGAAGTTGATGATCTGGTTCGAGTAGATGAACGCCACGATGCCGCCGACGAGCACGGCGGCCAGCGAGATGAAGATGCGATTGCGGAGTTCGCCGAGATGTTCGAGCATCGACATCTGGGCGTCGGGCGTACGTTTCGGCTTCCGCCGGCGGAGTGAGACCATCGCGGGTCAGGCGCGCGGCGCGCGGAATCGCGAGGGTGCAGGAACCCCGGTCGGAACGGCCGCATCGGTTCGGGCCGGGCTCTCGGTGAGTTCGCGTGGTGTCGAGGCCGCGGTCGGAGGGGCGGCGGGCGACGGTGTGTCGACGCTGTGCATGATGTCGTTCATCTCGTCGCGGATGGTGTCCTGGAGCTTGCGCAGCTCACGGATGCCGCGCCCCACCTGCCGACCGACCTCCGGGAGCCGATTCGGTCCGAAGACCATCAGCGCCACCACCATGACCACGAGGAGTTCGAGGGGGCCCAGGCTTGGCATTGGACTCCTTCGCGTTCGTCGGGAATCGGG
>JAENVU010000336.1 GCA_016650415.1 Acidimicrobiia bacterium | reverse complement strand
GAGCGCGAACTGGGTGGGCGGGGCGTCTTGCTCGGCGGCGTGCCCGGCGTTCGCCCCGCGCGGGTCGTCGTCCTCGGTGCGGGCAACGTCGGTTGGAACTCCGCGTGGATCGCGCAGGGTATGGAAGCCGAGGTACTCCTCCTCGACAAGAATATCGACCGCCTGCGCTGGGTCGATCAGATCCACCAAGGGCGCATCGTCACCCTCGCCAGTAACCGCGGCGCCGTCGCCCGCGCCGTCGCCGATGCTGATCTCGTCATCGGGGCAGTGCTCGTGCCCGCCGGCCGCGCCCCGATCGTCGTCACCGAGGACATGGTGCGCGGCATGAAGCCCGGCGCGGTCGTCGTCGACGTCGCGGTGGACCAGGGCGGTTGTATCGAGACCACGCACGAGACGACGCACGCCGACCCGGTCTACGAACGTCACGGGGTGTTGCACTACGCCGTCGGCAACATGCCCGGCGCCGTACCGTTCACCTCGACCTATGGATTGACCAACGCAACGCTTCCGTACATCTTGGCGGTAGCCGTTTCCGGCGTCGCGGCGGCCGCCGGCGCGGACCCGTCCCTCGCGCTGGGCGTCAACACGGTGCGAGGACAGGTCACCCATCCCATCGTGGCCGAAGCCCTCGGACGACCGGCGACGGCTCTCACCGACGCGCTGGCCGATTGACCCGAGCGGGACCGAGGATCAGCTGGGCGTGGTTCGTCCGCGATCTCGAGTGATGACTTCTTCGCGAAACACCTTGACGTCACGCGGCGCCTCGATACCGAGCCGCACCTGCTCGCCGTGCACCTCGAGCACGGTCACCGTGATGTCGTCACCGATCACGATTCGTTCGTTGACCCGACGCGTGAGCACCAGCATGACGAACCTTCCGTGGATTCGTGGGGAGTCTGCACATTAGATCCGACGATCGCGCCGGTCTCGGCGGTCGCGCTCAGGCCAACAACCCGAGGCTCATTGCCCGTCCGAGGGCTTCGTTGCGGTTGCCGGCTTCCAGCTTCTCATAGATGTGCGCCAAGTGGGTCTTCACCGTGGGCAGCGAGACGAACAACGCCGACGCGATCTCACGATTGGAGCTCCCCGTCGCGAGTAAGCCCAACACCTCGCGCTCCCGCGCGGTCAACGTCGTCGGTTCGAGGTCCTCGTCGGGGACGTCGCCGGCCAGCAACTGGGGGTCGATGTAGCGCTCACCCTCCATGACTCGTTCGATCGCCCGCACGAGCGCGCCGGATTCGATCGCCCGGGAGAGCAGGCCGTCCACGTCGACTGCGAGGAGATCCGCGAGGGTGTCGCGCGGTGCTCGATTCAGCATCACCACCAGCCGCACACCAGCCGATCCCTCGCGCACCTGTCGGGCCATTTCCGCCACCGGGAGATCGTGCACCACTCCGACGACCACCAGCGCCGGCGTGTGTTCGATCACGGCCTTGGCGAGGTCGCGGGCGGATCGTTCGCAGGCGACGACGGTGTAACCGACTTCATCCAGCAGTGCGCTCAGTCCGGCCCGAACAAGCGGCACTACGTCGGCAACGACGACGTCCGGCATGCGCGGAGCGTACCGGCGATCCTTCGCGCCGAGGTGACTCTTGAGAATTACCAGCGCACCGGCAACCGCGAAGGACCCCAAATGCCGAACGTCTCGGGTTTCCATTCGATCGGTCCGTCGAGCGCCAGATTCGGGAGCCGGGTGGCGATGAGCGACAACGCCTCCTGGAGTTCGTTGCGGGCAAGGTGGGCGCCGAGGCAATAGTGAATGCCCGAGCCGAAGGTGAGATGCGGAGTCGTCGGTTCCCGGGTGATGTCGAAGGTCTCGGGTTCGGCGTACACGTCAGGATCGCGGTTTCCGCCGGCGAGCGAACAGAAGACCAACGATCCCTTCGGGAACAGCACGTCGCGATATTCGATGTCCTCCGAAGCGACCCGGACCGTGCCCTGCACCGCGCCGAGGTACCGCATCGTCTCGTCCACGACGCGTGGCGCCAGGCCCGGATCCTCGACCAGTCGGTTCCACTGATCGGGAAAGGTGCCGAGGAGAGCGATGGAGCAGCCGAGCTGGTTCCTGGTGGTGTCGGTCCCGGCCATCAGGACCGCCTCCGCGAGCATCACCAACTCTTCGGTCGAGAGCCGGTCGCCCTGCTCCTCCGCCGCGATCAAAGCGCTCAGGAGGTCGGGGCCCGGCACCGATCGTCGACGATCGATCAGCGCGGTCACGTAGGCCTCGAGCTCGGCACCGGCACGCTGGATCGCCGGCAAGTCCTCGGCCAGGTTCTGATTGAAGATACGGAAGATCTCGGTCGCCCAGTTCGAGAACAGCTCCCAATCATCCGACGGTGCACCGAGCAGCTCGCAGATGATCGGAATCGGATACGGCTCGCACACGGCCGCGACGAAGTCGCACGCGCCTGCGGGTTCGATGTCGTCGAGGAGTCGACCGATCACGTCCGCCATGAAGGGGCGCAGCCGGGTGGCGGCTGCCGGCGTGAAGGCGGGAGCGACCAGGCGTCGCACCCGCGCGTGCTCGTCACCTTCCATCGACAGGATCGACGGCCGGCGTTCCTCCATGGTGGTATCGGTGATGCCCTGCATCTGCGGAAGGAGCGAGAGCGCCGAATGGAACCGCCGGTCGCGCAGAATGGAGGTGATGTCGGCATGGCCGAAGACCGCAAAACCGAGTGGGCTGCGAGCCAGCCAGTGGCCACGCCGCACATCGGCAACGAGCT
>JAENVU010000335.1 GCA_016650415.1 Acidimicrobiia bacterium | reverse complement strand
CTTCTCGCGCCGGGCTCCGTCGCCCCGCTTCGATCCGCCTTTGCTCCGCCCTCGCTTGCGATCCTGGGGCTTCTCTCGGGAGATCGGCTTGAGCCGGACCCGGATGCGCGCTTCACTCTTGGTGAATCGGCTCAACAGGCCGGTCTTGGGTTCCTCGATGACCTCGTACTCGACGTCGTCTTCGTGCACGCCAAGCTGATCGAGGGCGGCTTCCAGCGCCTCGGCGATCGAGGAACCGGTTGTTTGGATCCACTCCATTAGCGCTTCCGCTTTCGATTACTCCGCGCGCCGTTCCCCGACGATGAAGGTGGCGACCCGCTCGCGCCCTTCGCTCCGGTCGTCGGTTTCTTGGCGCCGCTCTTGGGGGTTGAGGGTTTGGTGGACTTGGTCGAGGTCCCACCGGACTTCGGATCGTCATCCACCTTTGTCCCACCGGATTTTCCGGACCCGCTCGAGGATCCCGAGTTCAGCTCACCCTTGCCCTTCTTGGGCGGTGGGCCGGCCGCGGTGCCGATCGTACGGAGCACGACCTCTTGCTGGCCGATCTGCCACAGGTTCGAGGTGAAGAAGTAGAGCACCACGCCGGAGAGGATTCCCCAGGAGATGAACCCGAAGACGATCGGGAACACCTTGCTGATGATCGCCATCTGCGGGTTCGGCGTGGTCTGGTTCCGCATGGTCTGGCGTTGTTGCAGGTACCCGGTGATCAACACCAGGCCCACGAGCACGAGGTAGGGCCAGGCATCGGCCAGGCCTGCCTTCGCGGCTTGGGAGGCCGACTTCTGGAGGTCCATGCCCAGGAAACTCATGTGCGGCTTGCACGCCGAGACCTTGGCGGTGCCACAGATGTCCGCGTACATCTTGGAGTCGGTCGGGATGAAGTCCTGGATCTTGTGCAGGGTCTGGAACAGCGCGAAGAAGACGGGCATCTGCAACAGGAGGGGGAGACAACCACCCAATGGGTTGATCTCGTTCTCCTTGTAGAACTTCATCATCTCTTCGTTGAGCTTCTGGCGGTCGTTCTTGTGCTTCGCCTGGAGCTTCTTGATCTCGGGCTGCACCCGTTGCATGGCGATCATGGACTTCGCCTGCTTGGCGGTCAGCGGGAACAGCGCGAGCCGAACCGCCACCGTCAACAAGATGATCCCGATGCCGCCGTTGGGAACGATCGAATAGAAGAAGGCGAGGATCGACCCCATGCCGTCGCGAATGCTGTCCCAGATCACCATTGCCGACTACCTTCCCGATCCGAACGTATGTTCGGTGCTACGACGGGGTCGTACCCGCCGGGATGCCAGGGGTGGCACCGACCGATTCGCTTGATCCCCATCCACATACCGCGGGCCAGGCCGTAGGCCTCGATCGCGTCTTTCGAATATTCCGAGCAACTCGGGGCAAAACGGCACCGAGAGGTGGCCCCCGCCATCACCCGTTGGTACCCGCCGATGACCGCCATGCCGCACCGGGCACCGAATCCGGGCTTCGTCGTCATCGCACACCGAGCAGACAGGTCACCAACGAGCGATCGAGATCCTCGGAGCTTGCGTCAACTGCTCGCGGATCCACTCCGATCAGGTAGGCCGAGCTGTCCTGAAGCTCACCGGCGTGGCTCTGCAGCAGGGCTCGCAGCCGGCGTCGGAGCCGATTCCGGGTCACGGCGTTTCCCACCTTGCGGCCGATCGCGAACGCGACCTGTGGGGTCGAACCTCGGGGGAGAGCGATGCGCCGAACCCAGAGCGGTCCATCGCGACGCGGCCGGACCCGGGCGAACTCAGCGAACATCGCACGGCTGCGGACGCGGTGAATCAGGCCGAGAGGCGGGCGCGGCCGCGCCCGCGCCGGGACTTCAGAACCGCGCGGCCCGCGCGATTCTTCATCCGGGTACGAAACCCGTGCTTCTTCTTGCGCTTCCGGTTGTTGGGCTGGAAGGTCCGCTTCACGCATGGCCTCCTCGAAGAGGAACGGGCGCCCCATGGGACCCGGCGAAGAATGTCCGGGGTGAGCAAGGGGGCGCGGGAACTCGGGATCTTAGAGTCGCGGTCCACCTGCTCGCAATGCGGAGCACGGGTTCGCGAAGAAAATACGTGGCGATCGATTCCCGTCCGTGTCCGTGTACGAACTCGTCATGTGCCCACGGTCCGCGCGAAGTGGGGACAACTCCACCACGGGGCGCATTCGCCAGTCAGCAACTTGGGGATATCGCCACCCGACTGATCGAATTACATGGATGAAGTTCTGGACTGCTCCCTTGAGTGGGTAGGGGTCGGCTGCTACGGTCGCCGATCCCACCGCCCTGTCCACGGTCTCGGGTCGGTGGTTCACTTCTGGGTCTTGCGACCTGGTCTGAGACCGACGGCGGAGGAGATCGGCCCCAGATTCTGGGGTCAATGAGTTCTCCACACATGTGGATGGGGCTGTGGAAATTCCTGACTGGCGAGTCACGGCGGCGACCCAAGCCTGGGAATCGGCAACGACTGCGTTGCAGGCCCAGCTTTCGGAAGCGACGTGGAACACCTGGTTTCGAGACGTCCGACCAGTGGACCTCGAAGGCGACCGGCTCCGGCTGTCCATCCCGAACGGCGTGGTCCGCGAACGGATCCGCGCGAGCTACAGCGGCCTCATGACCGCGGTGCTCCAGGAAGTCACCGGCGATGACATCGCCCTCGATCTCATCGTCGAGGCAACGCCGCGGATCGACGAGATCGTGGACTACCCGGGCCAACGGACACCGGCGGTGTCGGACGATCCGCACCCGGCGCCGGTGCCGAGTACGACCACCACCGAGCCGGCGAGCTCGTGGACGGCGCTCAACCCTCGGTACACCTTCGAACACTTCGTCATCGGTGCCTCGAACCGTTTCGCCCATGCCGCGGCCCTCGCGGTCGCCGAGACCCCCGCGCGCTCGTACAACCCGCTCTTCATCTACGGGCCGGCCGGGCTGGGCAAGACCCACCTGCTGCACGCAATCGGCAACTACGTCAAGGACGTTCACCAACTCAGTCGGGTCCGGTACGTCTCGACCGAGACCCTGATGAACGAGTTCGTCGACGCGATTCGGAACAACGCCGCGAACTCGTTCCGGCGGCGCTACCGCGAGGTCGACGTGCTCCTCGTCGACGACATCCAGTTTCTCGAGCGCTCCCAACAACTCCAGGAAGAGTTCTTTCACACGTTCAACTCGCTCCACGGCGCCGGCGGCCAGATCGTGTTGTCGTCGGATCGGCCGCCCAAGCAGATCCCGCGGCTCGAAGACCGGCTCCGGACGCGCCTGGAATGGGGTCTGATCACCGACGTCCAGCCGCCCGAGTTCGAGACGCGCCTGGCGATCCTGCGCATGAAGGCCGACTCGGAACGGCTCGAGAACATGCCCGACGAAGTGCTCGCGTTCATCGCGTCCAACATCTCGGACAATGTCCGCGAGCTCGAAGGCGCCCTGATTCGCATCGCGGCCTACTCGAGCTTGCATCGGACCACACTCGACGAAACCGTCGCCAAACAGGTGCTCGCCGATCTCCTGCCCCCCTCCCAGCCCCGGGTGGTCACGCCTCAACTGATTCTCGACGAGACCGCGAAGATGTTCGGGTTCACCATCGAGGACCTCTGCGGCAAGAGCCGGCGCCGGCCTCTCGTGATCGCCCGTCAGATCGGGATGTACGTCTTCCGGGAACTCACGGACTTCTCGTACCCCCGGATCGCGGAACAGTTCGGCGGCCGTGACCACACGACGGTCATCCACGCGGTCGAGAAGATCAAGGCACTGATGACCGAACGTCACCAAGTGTTCGACCAGGTCAACGAGCTGATGAGTCGGGTCCGACTCGGTACCGGTGGATAACCCTGTGGACGGTTGGGGATATCTTCGTCTCGCGGTGGGAAACTCGCGGAAATCACATTTCTATGATTTTCGGGGGTGGATATCGGTGGATGATGCAGTGGACAGCCAAAGACCATCCCACCTGCGCATACAGCGCGTGATCCACAATCCACACCCTCTACTACAACTACTAAGAAACCAATTCTTTTCGTATCTCGGAGGTGGACAGTGAAGTTCCGGTGTGAGCGTGACACCCTGGCCGAAGCGATCGGGACAGCCCAGCGGGCCGTCGCCGTACGCAGTGGTGCGCTCCCGGTGCTCTCGGGTGTTCATGTCACCGCCGCGGACGGGACGGTCGAACTCGTCGGGTGCGACCTCGATCTCACCATTCGGGTCACGATCCCGGCCCAGGTCGAAGAAGCCGGCCAGGCGGTGGTTCCCGCGAAACTCTTCGACGGGTTGACCACACGACTCAAGGCCGGGACCGTCACCTTCGAGGTGGAAGGCGAGGACGCACGGATCTCTGCGGGGCCGGCACGCGCCGGGGTGCGTCTGCTTCCCGCCGATGAGTTCCCTCGCGTCATCGAACCGGAAGGCACCACGGTCACCGTCGATGCCGAACCCCTTGCGGAGGCATTGCGTCAAGTGATTCCCGCGGCATCACGCGACGACGCGCGGCCAATCCTCACGGGAATCCTGATCATGGCGACTCCCACCGGGATTCGGATGGTGGCGACCGACTCCTACCGTCTCGGCGTGCGCGACGTCGAGGGCGTGGGCATGTTGAGCGAAGGTCAGAAGGTGCTCGTCGGCGCCCGCGGCCTCAACGAAGTGCAGCGGGTGTTCTCTTCGGGTCAGATCACGGTGACGCTCGGCGAGCGCGAAGTGCGATTCGCGAACGAGTCCCGTTCGGTGACAACCCGCCTGATCGACGGTGAGTTCCCCAACTACGAGCAACTGATCCCCAACGGTTATCCGAACAAGCTGACGATTTCTCGCGCCGAACTCGAAGAAGCGGTTCGGTTGATGCAGATCGTCGGTGAAGGTCGCGAGGGCACACCGGTGCGTCTCGCGATGAGTTCGGCCGGGCTCGAACTCTCGGCAACAGCACAAGAGCGCGCCGACGCGGTCGAACTCATCGAAGCCAAGTTCGAGGGCACGGATCTGACCGTCGCGTTCAACCCGCAGTTCCTCCTCGACGGACTGCTGGCGATCAACGGTGAAGAAGCCGTGCTCGAGAGCATGGATCCTCTGAAGCCGGCAACGTTGAAGGGCGCGGACCAGCCGGAGTTTCTGTACCTGCTGATGCCGGTGCGTATCAGCTGACGTGCACCTCGGTCGCCTGTGGCTGAGGGACTTCCGCTGCTACGAGCAGGTCGAACTGGCGCTCGAGAGCGGCGTCACGGTGGTGACGGGGTCCAACGGTCAGGGCAAGACGAGTCTGCTGGAAGCCGTCGCCTGGATCGCGACCGGCCGCTCGATGCGAGGTGTTCCGGATCGGGCACTGGTGCGCGCCGGGACCGACGAAGCGATCGTCCGAGCAGAGATCGAGCATCCCGAACACCGCGTGCTCGTGGAAGCCGCGATCAAGTCGGTCGGTCGCAATCGCATTCTCGCGAACAAGCAGACGGTGACCCGTCGTCGCGATCTGTCCGAGCATCTGCGCGTGACGGTGTTCGCACCGGATGATCTCGCGTTGGTGAAGGGCGGCCCCGGCGGCCGCCGCGAGTACATCGACGACCTGTTGGTGAACGCGATACCGCGCTTCAGCGCGGTCACCACCGACTACGAGCGGGTGATCAAACAGCGGAACGCGTTGTTGCGCGCCGGGATACGCGACGCCGATGATCGACGAACGCGCGATGTCTTCGATGTACGACTCACCGAGGTCGGCGCGGAGTTGGTGCGCGGTCGCCTGGACCTCATCGCACGTCTCGCTCCCGAGATCGGCGTCGCGTACGCGTCGCTCGCGGGCAGTGCGCCGGGATTCGCCACCGCGTACGAACCGGAGTGGCACGACGGACCACTCGCGAGCGACGAGGTCGAGGTCGCATTGACGGAGGCACTCGCGCGCCTGCGCAAGCGCGAGGAAGATCGTGGGGTGACGTTGGTCGGACCGCACCGCGACGACTGGGCACTCGTCCTGGAAGATCTCGACGCGCGCCATCACGCGTCGCAAGGTGAACAGCGAACGCTCGCGCTCGGCATGCGACTCGCGGGTCACCGGGTGGTCGCCGACGCGATCGGAGTCGAGCCGGTGTTGCTCCTCGACGACGTGTTCAGCGAGTTGGATTCGCAGCGGGCGATGGCGCTGGTCGAGCACTTGCCCGCGACCCAAACCTTGATCACGACCGCCGGCGCGCTCCCGGAGGGGATCCGCGCCGACGCGTGGTTGCGAATCGACGCGGGGCGGTTGGTGTGAGCTGGAGTGACGAACCCCGGCGGGTCACCGATGCGTTGCGCCATGTGCGCCGCGAGCTCGGAGCCCCCGACCCCGGTTTCCTCGACGCGATCCGGGCGTCATGGTCCGAACTGGTCGGCGACGCCCTCGGTGCACACAGTGAGCCCCTCCATCTCCGGGGCGGCCGGTTGCGGATCTTCGTCGACGACCCGGCGTGGGCCGGCCAGTTCCGCTACCTCGCCGACCAACTGGTCGCGACCCTGCACGAACGGGTTCCGGGCGCGGGTGTCCGCGAGATTTCGGTCGCGGCGAACCGGTCGATCGGCGATGCCGAGCCGGACCCGACCGACCCCACGTCGGGACCCTGAGAATCGGTCGAAAACCCGCCGAGAAACCCGAGGTCTGTCGCAGGGTTCTGGTACACTGTTCGAACCCTGAAATGGCCTGCTGACCAGCACTTTTGCGGTCTTGAGGATCGTGGTCGCGGCGCCGAATCAGGGCTTGTCCGAGGATGCAGTGCGGCGGAGCGCTCACCGGGTCGACACCGACCCGCTTTTCGTCCGAAGCCTGGGTCCGAACGACCGACACGTTCAACCACGAGAGGTAGCGCGCGGGTGGCCTACGGGGCGAAAGACATCACGGTGCTCAAGGGCCTGGAGCCCGTCCGGGAGCGCCCGGGGATGTACATCGGTTCGACCGGATTATCCGGTCTGCACCACTTGGTCTACGAAGTGGTCGACAACTCCGTCGACGAGGCGATGGCAGGTCACGCGACCCGGATCGACGTCGCGCTGCTCGCCGACGGCGGGTGTCGGGTCATCGACGACGGTCGTGGCATCCCGGTCGAGAACCACTCGGAGTACAAGAACAAGTCGGCGGCCGAGGTCGTCCTCACGGTGCTCCACGCGGGTGGGAAGTTCGGAGGCGAGGGCTACAAGATCTCCGGCGGACTCCACGGTGTGGGTATCTCGGTCGTGAACGCGTTGTCGTCGCGTCTCGACCTCGAGATCCACCGCGAGGACGGTCGTTGGGAGATGTCGTTCGAGAAGGGCGGCAAGCCCACCGGCAAGCTCGAGAAGAAGGCCCCATCCAAGAAGACGGGCACCACCATCACGTTCTGGCCGGACCCCACGATCTTCGAGGAGATCGAGTTCCGCGCGCAGACGCTGCTCGAGCGCCTCCGCGAAATGGCGTTCCTCAACAAGGGTCTCGAGATCCGCTTCCGCGACGAACGGGTCACGCCGGTCTCGGAACAGGTCTTCAAGTATGCGGGCGGCATCACCGACTTCGTGCGGCACCTCAACGCGTCGAAGGAGGCGATCTTCAAACGCGTCGTCGCGTTCGAATACGTCACCGACACGGCCGAAGTCGATATCGCGATGCAGTGGAACACCGGGTACCACGAGGGCATCCACTCGTTCGCGAACAACATCGCGACGACCGAAGGTGGAATGCACGAGGAGGGTTTCAAGAAGGCCCTCACCAACGCCGTCAACAAGTACTCGCGTGGCAAGAATCTGCTGAAGGAGAAGGAAGACAACCTCCTCGGCGAAGACATCCGCGAGGGGTTGACCGCGATCCTCTCGGTGAAGCTCCAGAACCCGCAGTTCGAGGGTCAGACCAAGACCAAGCTCGGGAACACCGAGATGCGGTCGATGGTCGAGAAGGCCACGAACGAGAAGTTGGGTGAGTGGCTCGAAGAGCACCCGAACGAGGCGAAGCAGATCGTCGCGAAGGCCACGACCGCGGCACGGGCTCGGTTGGCCGCGCGCCAGGCCCGGGATCTCACTCGGCGGAAGTCACTGCTGGAATCGTCCGCGATGCCCGGCAAGCTGGCCGATTGTTCGTCCAAGGATCCGACGCAGTGCGAACTGTTCATCGTCGAGGGTGACAGCGCCGGTGGTTCCGCCAAGCGTGCCCGGAATCCGGAGTACCAGGCGATCCTGCCGATCCGGGGAAAGATCCTCAACGTCGAGCGCGCGCGCATGGACAAGATGTTGAAGAACGAGGAAGTCCAGACCCTCATCACTGCCGCGGGTACGAGCATCGCGGAAGAGTTCGACATCGGGAAGTTGCGATACCACAAGATCATCCTGATGAGTGATGCCGATGTCGACGGTTCGCACATCCGGACCCTGCTCCTCACCTTCCTCTACCGCCAGATGGGCGAGCTGGTTCGTCAGGGTCACGTGTACGTCGCGCAGCCGCCACTGTTCCGCGCCGACGTCGGCAAGGAACGCACCTACTTGAAGGACGAAGGCGCGCTCGCCCGCTTCGAGGCCGAGCATCCCAACCGCAAGATCGAAGTGAGCCGCTTCAAGGGTCTCGGCGAAATGGACTGGCAGGAACTCGGGGCCACCACGATGAACCGCGAGACGCGTTCGTTGCTCAAGGTCTCGGTCGAAGATGCCGCCATCGCCGACGACGTCTTCTCCACCCTGATGGGTGACAACGTCGAGTCCCGAAAAGGATTCATCCAAGAGAACGCGAAAGACGTCCGCTTCCTCGACATCTAGGCACTCCCATTCGTTCGCAGCACAACCGACCCGGAGGTCCCGGTGCCCGACGGCGCGCAGCCCCTTGAAATGAACATTGAACCCGTCGAGATCCAGGAGGAGATGGAACGCTCCTTTCTGGATTACGCGATGTCGGTCATCACCTCGCGCGCGCTGCCCGACGCCCGTGACGGGTTGAAGCCGGTGCAGCGCCGAATCCTCTACGGGATGTACGACGGCGGACTGCGGCCCGACCGGAACCATAAGAAGTGTGCATCCGCGGTCGGCGACGTGATGGGCAAGTACCACCCGCACGGCGACCAGTCGATCTACGACGCACTTGCTCGGATGGCCCAGGACTTCTCCCTGCGCTACCCGCTCGTGGACGGTCACGGAAACTTCGGATCGCCGGACCCCAACGATCGCCCGGCCGCGATGCGCTACACGGAAGCGCGGCTGGCTCCGCTCGCGATGCAACTCCTCGGCGAAATCGACGAGGACACTGTCGACTTCCAAGAGACCTACGACGGCAACAACGAGGAACCCAAGGTCCTGCCGGCCCGGTTCCCGAACCTCTTGGTCAACGGTGGTGGCGGTATCGCCGTCGGGATGGCGACCAACATCCCGCCCCACAACCTCGGCGAGATCATCGACGCGACCCAGCACCTGATCGACCACCCCGACGCCACGCCCGACGACCTCATGCAGTTCGTCAAGGCGCCCGACTTCCCGACCGGCGCACTCATCCTCGGTCAGGCCGGCGCGCGCGACGTGTACCGGACCGGACGGGGTTCCATCAAGATGCGCGCGGTGGCCGAGATCGACGAAGGCCGCAAGGGTGAACAGCGCATCGTCGTCTCCGAGGTGCCGTACCAGACCTCGGTCGAGGTGATCGGGACCAAGATCGCCGAGCTGGTGAACGACCGCAAGATCGAAGGCATTCGCGACGTCCGGAACGAATCGGCGGGCGACTCGGTACGACTCGTCGTTGAACTCAAACGCGATGCGAACTCGCAGGTCGTGTTGAACCAGCTCTACAAGCACACGCCGATGCAGACGAACTTCGCTGTGCATCTCCTCGCGCTCGTGGACGGCATCCCGCGCCTACTCAATCTGCGCGAAGCACTGCGGGTCTACATCGAGCACCAGGTCGAGGTCATCACGCGGCGCACCGAGTTCCGGCTGCGCAAAGCCCGCGACCGCGCGCACATTCTCGAGGGACTCCTCCGCGCGCTCGACTCGATCGACGAGATCATCGCGCTGATCCGGGCATCGGCCGACACCGACGCGGCGCGGACGAGTTTGATGGCGAAGCCGTTCGAGTTCAGCGAAGTGCAGGCCCAACACATCCTCGACATGCCGCTGCGCCGGCTCGCCCAGCTCGAACACCAGAAGTTGCTCGACGAGCACGCAGAACTGCTGGCGCGCATCTCCGACCTCCAAGCGATCCTCGACAGCGATACCAAGAAGTTCGAGGTCATCAAAGAAGAACTCGCCGAAGTCCGCGAAAAGTTCGCCGAGGGCCGCCGCACCCAGGTCACCCTCGATACCGGCGACATCGACGACCTCGACCTCATCGAGGACGAAGAGTGCGTCGTCGTGCTCTCCAACAAGGGCTACGTCAAGACGGTGTCCAACGACGCGTTCCGCAAGCAGGGCCGCGGCGGCAAGGGCGTGCGCGGGTCCAGCCTCAAGGACGAGGACTACGTCGAGCATCTGCTGACGACCACCGCCCACTCGTATCTGCTGTTCTTCTCCAACCGCGGCAAGGTCTACCGACTCCGCGCCCACGAGATCCCGATGAAGGAACGGACGGCGCGCGGGACGGCGATCGTCAACCTGCTCGCGCTGGGGCCGGAAGAGCGAGTGCAGGCCGTGATCGATACGCGCACCTACGAGGACGGGTCGTACCTGTTCTTCGTGACCAAGCGCGGCCAGGTCAAGAAGACGAAGATGTCCGAATACGACTCTTCGTTGCGCACCGGGCTCATCGCCATCAACCTCAAGGACGACGACGAGCTCGTCAAGGTGATCCAGACCCATGGCGACGACGACATCTTCATGGTGTCGCGCAACGGCATGACCATCAGATTCAGTGAGACGGACGTGCGCCCGATGGGTCGGGCCGCGGCCGGCGTTCGGGGTATGAAGTTGAAGAACGCTGAAGACGCCGTGGTGTCCTGTGACCTCGCGAAAGACGATGCGGTCATGCTCTTCGTGACCGAAAGCGGACACGGAAAGCGCACCAAGCTTGACAAGTTCAACAAGCAAGGTCGAGGCGGCCAGGGCGTGCGGGGCATGAAGGTCACCGCCGGCCGGGTCGGGGTCATCGCGGCCTTCATGGTGCAGCCCGATGACGAAATCCTCGTCTTTTCCTCGGTCGGCAATATCATGCGTACCGGCGCCCGTGACATTTCGTCACAGGGGCGTGATGCCACCGGAGTCAAAGTGGCCTCGCTGAAGTCCGGAGAGAGCGTTGTTGCAGTCGCCCCCGTGCTCGAGGGTGACGAAGCGGAGGACGAATAGGTATGGACCCGGCGGCAACGGTGGCGAAGACGTCGACCGGCGCCGACCCGGCGACCGACGCCAAGGGCAAGCTCGTCGGGAAGAAGACGCCCGTGGCCGAATCGAATCCCGAGCCGAGGCTCGAGACATCGACCGGCGGCGGACGTCGGTCTCGCGTGGAGATGACCCGTGTCGACCTGTGGTCGGTACTGAAGGTGTCGCTCTGCTTCTACCTCGCGGGTCTCGTCATCCTGATCCTCGCCGGCCTCGTCATCTGGCTTCTGCTCGATGCGTCGGGCGGGATCAAGAACTTCGAGAGTTTCATGGGCGACATCCTCGGCGCGAAGGACTATCACCTCGTCGCCCCGCAACTGCTGCTCGGTTCCGTCCTGGTCGGTCTCGTCCTCGTGGCCCTGATCAGCATCGTCACCGTGATCGCCGCGGCCTTGTACAACGTCTTCTCGGACATGGTCGGTGGTGTCGAGGTCACCTTCGTCGAGGCCGAGTAGGCCCCGAAGCCGCCGGCCTTTGGTTGGGCCCGGCCCCTGGCCGGCTTGGTAACGTTCACCGCTTCGCGGGGCTATAGCTCAGTCGGTTAGAGCGCATCCCTGATAAGGATGAGGTCGCAAGTTCGATTCTTGCTAGCCCCACTGCAATTCCTGCGAGGGAACCCGACGCGGTCGTGTCAGGCGTCGGTACACTCCGGCGATGCGGGCGTTTCGTCGAGGACTCATTGTTGTGTTCGTGGCCGGAATCGCCGGGATGCTCATGCGGGTGCGCGGGAAGGGCGGAGTTCCGCCCACCAACGGCGGTTGGCGCGAACTCGAAGCCCCCGAGTTTCGATGACCACGGCCCTGCTGGTCGGTGTTGGCGCCGTCGGGGCGCGCGCCGCCCGCCAACTGATCGAGACACCGGGCCTGGATCGGTTGCTGATCGCCGACGCCCGCCCGAGCCGCGCGGCCGAGGTCGGCGACGCGATGGGCGATCGCGCCGAGATCATTGATTGGCAGCCCGGCATGGGACTCCCCGACGAGGTCGACGTCGTGGCTTGCGCGGTGCCGGCCGGCGACGACATCACGATCGCGCGTGATGCCATCGAAGCCGGCGTGTCGTGTGTGTCGGCGAGTGACGACACGGTCACGATCCAGCAACTGCTCGAGCTGGATGACGCGGCCCGCGAGTGTGGTGTGTCGATCATCGTCGGCGCGGGGTTGGCCCCGGGGCTCTCGGACGTTCTCGTACGCCACGCCCGGGATTCTTTTGATCGGATCGACGATGTGAACGTTGCGCGCTGGGGTGCGGCGGGCGCGGCCAGCGCGAGCACGCTGCGAGTCGCGCTCGCGGACCGCGGCGCGGAACTCCGCGACGGTGTGATCGGTGAACTTCGCAAGCGGGGTGGTGAGGAACTCGTGTGGTTCCCCGATCCGGTCGACGCCCGCGCGTGTGAACCCGTCGCCAACGGACTCGAGCTGTTGTCGCACGCCGCGCCCGGGTTGTCCCGGGCCAGCGTGCGGTACGCGCACGCGGAGAAACCGGCGCGCGGTTGGCCCCGGCGCAAGGACCCGATCAACGAGTGGGGTGCCCTGCGGGTCGAGGTCTGGGGCGTGCGCGGTTCCGAGCGGGAACCGATGGTGTTCGGCGCGATCGATCGCACCGCCACCGCCGCGGGGACGGTCTTGGCCGTCGCGACGGCCGGGATCTCTGGCGTCGATCCCCACCTGATCCGCCGCGAGCCCGGCGCTCACGGGTTGGGTGGCGTCGTCGAACCCCGGGCGTTTCTCGCCGAGCTCGCTCGCCGCGGGCTCAAGGTCGCGATCTTCGAGGGTGTACCCGTCGCCTAGCTACCGAGTCAGGCGCAGCCGTATTGGCGATGTTCGCCGCGGTGAGGCACGAACTCGAGCGTGACGCCCGATCCGTTGTCCCACGCCGCATGATCGGCCCGGTCGAGCGTGAGCGTGCCCTCGAGATCGGCGATATGGGGGCTGCCGCCACCGGATCCCGGCCAGGGATTCACTGCGTCCCACCAGGTGGCGTTGAATCGGAGTTCGGACACGCCGCAGTGGAAGTTCAGGTCCAGCGACAACGGGATCGAACTCCCGATCGTGACACTCGGGCCGACCGGATCGGTCGCGTCCGGCGATCGGGTCGTACTCGTGGTCGGCGGGGCAATCAGCGCGGCGTCGGTGAGCGCGAGCACGTCGGAGGTCCAGGGCTGTCCGGCGTCGTCGTGACCCGTGAAGTGGTAGGTCGGGACGAGATATTCCGAGGGGGAGTTGCCGTTGCCGCCGAACCACAAGGCGCGGGCGAGTTCGACCCCGGTGACCGTGATGGTGATCTCGCGCGGCGCGCAGTCGGTCTGACCACAGTCGGGACCACAGGTGGTCGACGGTTCACAGGGCGCTCGTGCGATGTCGGGCTCGATCGAGCCCGCGCCGAGCGGTACCGGACCGCCATTGATCCCGTCGTTGAGCGCGGCCACGGCATCGGTCACGGACCGCAGCGGGTAGTCCCCGACGCGGCGCGCCGACGCGATGGTGCCGGTGACATTCTCGATCCGGCTGTGGTCACCGAAATCGACGATCCAATCGAGACCGTCGACGGGGTGCCCGTCGATGAGTCGGGTGGCCACGAGCTGGCGGCTGATCGTGAAGCTCTCCTGGTCACGGGAGCACACTTCCGCGGCGACGCACGCGCTCGCGACTCCGACGGTTCCCCCGTCGTGCACGGCGAACGTCCAGTCCGCGCCGTCGAGCACGCCGAGGTCGGTGAGCGTTTTCATGCCGAGCCGACGGACGGTGCCGGCATCGGGCAGGTCGGCCGGTCGCACATCGGGCGGAGGCGCGGCGGTATCCGGAGCGGGCGCCGGTGGCGAGGCGCCATTCGAAGGTGAGATGGTTCCGCCGGGCGATCCGGGCGTTGCCCCTGCGGTCGCGGTTCCGTGGTGGTACTCCAGGAACCAGGTCTGGCCGGTGTTGCTCACCGTCAGAGTGCCCTCGGGCCCGACGGCCCGCCAGGCGTCCAATGGGCCGGAGCGATCGTCGGTGGGGGTTGCGTCGATCCCGAGCGCCGTCGCCCACTTGGTGACGGCAGACGCGCCGATCGGGTCGGCCTCGATCTTCGAGACCGGGGAGCTGGTGGGCAGATCGGGGAGGGTGCCCGCGACGAGGTAGCGGATGGTGACGCCGCCGGCGAGGGCACGCATGGAGGCTTCGGCCTGGGCCGTGTCGGCCCCCGACGGATTCATGGCGGGAGTGCGGAGCGCGAGGCGGGGTCGGGATTCACGGTCGTCGCGGCTCGTCAGGAAGAGCGCGCCCCCGAGGACTACGACGGTGGCGACCACGATGGCGACCACGCGCGCCGGTGTCCCGAGACGCGCGGACGCGCGGGGCGCGGTTGGTTCGGACACCATCGGTTCGTCGCTCATTCTGTTCCCCTCATCGGTTCGAGGGTAGGACGCTCAGCGACCCGACCTGGTTCCCGGCGCCCGGCCGCTCGGCACGAGGTCCTCCGGATGCCCACGCGTCGGCCACTCGGCTTCGATCGCGTCGAGGAGCGCGTCGACGGTGTCGCATTCGTCGGAGGTGGGGGGATCGGGCGCGAGCATGGCGGCGTCGATCGTCGCACCGGCGCGAGCGAGGTCGGTGGCGTGCTGATGGGCGATGCTGCCGAGCGCCCGCACGAAGTTCGGAGT
>JAENVU010000334.1 GCA_016650415.1 Acidimicrobiia bacterium | reverse complement strand
GGCGGAACTTCTGGTTCTGCACCATCGACGACCCCTCGACGCTGGCGACTCGCGACACGATCGGCGTCGACCACATCATGTTCGAGACCGACTATCCCCACGGCGACGGGACCTGGCCCGATTCACAGGCCGTGTTCGCCGAGGTGTTCGGTCATCTCCCTGCCGCCGAGATCGCCCAGATCAGCCACGAGAATGCGGCCGCACTCTTCCGGCATCCCCTGCCCCCGCCGGGCTCTCCCCACGCGGTCGGGCTCCGAGCCGACCCGCACGACTGAGGCGCAGCTCAGTCCCGAGGTCGGAGCGATCAGCTCATGGCGTCGAACACGACGGGCAGGGTCGTGGGCGAACGGAATCGCTCACCGTGGATGTGCACGTCCTCGGCATCCCAGCGGTCGGGGTCGGGCCGCAGGTTCGGACACCGGTCGAAGAGGCGCGTGACTGCGGTCGCCATCTCCATGCGCGCGAGGTGCATGCCCAGACACATGTGCACGCCGTGGCCGAAGGCGATGTGGGGTTGTGCTTCCCGGAAGAGGTCGAACTCGTCGGGCCGTTCCCATCGCCGGTCGTCGTGGTTCGCCGATCCGATGTTCACCGTGACGAATCCACCCTTCGGGATCGCCACGCCCCCGAGTTCGGTGTCCCGAGCGCACTCGCGTGAGGTGATCAGCAGCGGGCCTTCCCACCGAATCGACTCCTCGATGGCCTGGGGCATCAGGCCCGCATCCGAGCGAAGCGCCTGGAGCTGTTCGGGATTCGTGAGCAGCCCGTACAAGAAGCTGCCGGTCGCTCGGTAGGTGGTCTCGGCCCCGGCCGGGAGCAGGAGCCGCAGGAACGAGAAGATCTCCTCGTCGCCGAGCCGTTCACCGTCGAGTTCGGCCACGATCAGTTCACTGATGATGTCGGTCCCGGGGTTCGCCCGTCGATCCTCGATGATCCCGGCGAAGTACTCGCGCAGTTCTTCGCTGGCGACGATGCCCTCCTCGGGCCGCACCGAGACATTGATCAATGCGAGCGCCCGCGGGTGGAAGAACGCGTGGTCCTCGCGCGGCAGGCCGAGGATCGCGGCGATCACCTGCGCCGGATAGTGATAGGTGAACTCGCTCACGAGGTCGGCCGCACCGCGACCTGCGAACCCGTCGATCATCTCGTCGACGACCGGAACGACGAGATCCTGATCCCAATGCGCGAGCGTGCGGGCTCGGAATGCTTGAGCCACCAGGGCGCGGAGCCGCCGATGTTCGGGTTCGTCCATTCCCACCAACGGGTAGGGACCCATGACCACGCTCATGAACTCCCGGATCGATCCCGACGGGAACGTGACGTTGTCCCGCATGACCTGGGAGACCAACTCGTACGAGAAGACCTCGAACCCGCCGTCTTCCATGAGCGCGACCGGCTCCGACGCTCGCCGGTTCCAGAACTCGAGATACGGATCGCGCACGTCACCGGCCACGCCGGTGAACTGCGCCATGGGATCGAACGGGGCGTCCGTCGCAACTGACATGGGTGTCAGCTTAGATCCGATTCCGGCGGTGCCGTTGCTATGCCGACAGCTCGACGAACCGCTGGTAGCGGCGTTCCAGCGCCTCCGCCCACACGGGATCAGGATCGACCGTCCGCCCCGCCCGTGCCCACCGGCGGGCATCGGTCATCCCACCGTCTTCGAGTCCGGCGGCGAGCCGGGCCAGGAATGCGGACCCGAGCGCCGCACCCTCGGGAACTGCGGTGCACTGCACGGCCAGGCCGGTGCAATCGGCGATTGCCTGGACCCACTCCTGGACCCGAGTTCCTCCGCCGGTCGCGACGATCCGCCTCGGCGTGACGCCGTGCGCGGCGCCCACCGCTTCGATCATGCGGCGGGCGACGAACCCGGACGCTTCGAAGGCGGCCCGACGGATCTCGGCCGGACCGTGGGTGAGGTCGAGGTCGGTCAGGGTCGCGCGGCGGGTGGAATCGTGCAGCGGTACGCGTTCACCACGAGGGTACGGCGCCCACACCGGAACCCGATCGGGATGCGTCGCACCCGGCCGGGTCGGGTCGGTGCCCCGAGTCGCCCAGTTGACGAACAGTCCGCCGGCGTTGCTCGGACCACCGGCGAGGAACAGCCCGGGTTCGGTGAACGGCATCACCCAATGCTCGGGGACGGGTCCGTGCCGTGACGTCACGGTGTTCACGATGAGGGTCGTCCCCATCAGGATGAGGACATCACCGACTTCCCGCGCGCCGGCGACGATCTGATCGGTGATGACATCGATGCACCCCGGTGCCAGGACCGGTCCGTCGGGCCCGCCGACGTGACCGCAGGCCCAGCCCGTCGGCACGATCCGCGGGAGCTGATCGGTGCGGATCCCGACCTCGGCCGCGACGGCGGGATCCCAGGCCGTCCAGTCGAAGAGTGGGTACGCGACGCTCGCCGTCGTCGTGTCGATGACCGCCTCACCCGCCAGCGCATGATTCGCCATGGTGGTCGCGGGCCAGAACCCCGCCGCAGCCGGCGCCGCGGCGTTGGCCCACCGGAGAAAGTTCACGAGTTCGCCGCTCTCGGCGGGATTTCCGCTGGACGGTCCGCCCTGGCCGCGCGCATCGCCGTACAGCAGACCGGGGGTCAACGGCCGCCCGTCGGAATCCACCGCGGCGATCGAGGGAACCATCGCGCTCACGCTGATTCCCGCGGGCGCCTCGGCGAGGTCGAGCGCGGCCAGAGCCGCTCGGGGACCCTCGCACCATGCGACCGCGGGATCGTGTTGGAACTGATCCGCCGCCGGGATCTGGATCTCGTGCGGGATACGCGACTGCGAAATCACCGTACCGTTCTCGTCGGCCGCCAACGCCTTCACCGACGACGTGCCGATGTCGATGCCGACCGTGACCGGTCCCCTCATTGCGGCCGCGCCGACCCCGGCGCGAGCACCGCCATCACCTCGTCGTGCAGCTTCCCATTGGTCGAGATCGCACTCCCACCGGCGGCGGTGCGCTCCCCCTCCAGGTTGGTGAACCGGCCGCCCGCCTCTTCGACGATCACGAGAATCGGTGCGAGGTCCCAGAGGTTCACGACCGGCTCGACCGCGATATCGGCCGCCCCTTCGGCCACGAGCATGTGCTGCCAGAAGTCACCAACGCCGCGCGACCGCCACACCGAATGCAGGAGATCCATCATCGGTTGGGCGGTGGTCCGGTACTTCGTCCACGACGCGAGATCCGAATAGCACAGGTGCGCGTCGCTCAGCGCGTCGACGGCCGAGACGTGGATCCGCTTGCCGTTCACGAACGCACCCTCACCGCGGGCGGCGTGCCACCGGCGCCCCAGGGCGGGCGCGGACACGACCCCCACGGTCATCTCACCGTCGACCTCCAACGCGATGAGGGTGCCCCAGATCGGGAATCCCCGGACGTAGCTGGCAGTTCCGTCGATCGGGTCGATGATCCAGCGCCGGCGCCCCTCACCTTCGACGCCGAACTCCTCGCCGAGGACCGCGTCACCGGGGCGCGCCGCTTGGATGGCCGTCCGAATCAGCGCTTCGGCGGCGTGGTCGGCTTCGGTCACATGCGAAGCATCGGCCTTCCGGTCGATCTGCAAATCGTGTGCGCCGAAGCGATCCATGGTGAGAGCATCAGCGGCGTCGGCAAGTTCGAGGGCGAGGGCAAGGTCTGCGTCGATGGCGTCACGCTACCGGAGGCCGTCGTCGGATTGACCGGACTCGACCGGGCCGGTGGGTCATGCTGGTCGCGATGAAGCCGTCCCGCCACCTCGTTGTCGTTGCCCTGCTCGTCGTGCTCGCCGCGGCGTGCTCGTCCGGATCGTCCTCCACGACGGGTGAAGGAAGCACCAGCACCAGCCGCGCCAAGCGCCGCCACCCGAAGCCGACCACCACCACCGAGTCGCCGAGTTCCACGTCGAGTTCCTCGACGACCACGGCGAGCACGGAACCGGCACCGCCGGCCACCGCCCCGCCACCGACGGCCGGACCCGGGTGCGGCGGCCGCGCCGGACCCATCTTCGCGGCCGTGCAGGGGGGCGATCTCGGTCCCGTACCCCTCGCGAGCTACACGATCGCCGACTGTCGCATCGCCGACGCGAACCCGATCTGGGCCGCCGTGACCCTCGTCCCGAACCCGGGCGCGAACGTGATCCGTTTGACCGTCGTGCTCCAGCGGCTGGGATCCATCTGGACCGTCTTCGCGTACGGCGCCGGTCCCGTGGGCTGCAACGCGCCTCCGCCGGTACCGGACCAACTCCAACTGGGCTGTTAGCCGGGGAGCACCTCGAGGACGGTGGCGGACCCCATACCGCCGCCGGCGCACATGCTCGACACGCCGATGCCTCCGCCGCGACGGCGGAGTTCGTTGACCAGCGTGACGATCATCCGCGCACCGGTTGCGGCCACGGGGTGACCCAGGCTGCATCCACTGCCATTGACGTTGGTGATCGCGTGATCGATCCCCAAGATCCGCGTGCTCGCCACGCACATCGCCGCGAATGCCTCGTTGATCTCGAAGACATCGACATCACCGATCTGCATACCGGCGCGGTCGAGCGCCTTCGGAATCGCGTACGTCGGCGCGAGGCCGGTGTCCTGGGGCGGGACGCCGGCCGAGGCCCAACTCTTGATGACCGCCATCGGCTTCAGGCCGTGGGCCTGGGCATAGTCGGAATCCACGATCATGATCGCCGCCGCGGCGTCGTTCAG
>JAENVU010000333.1 GCA_016650415.1 Acidimicrobiia bacterium | reverse complement strand
GTTCACGGCAATGCGCAAGCGCGGGGCCGACGCGACCGATGTCGCGGTGCTCGTGGTCGCCGCCGACGACGGTGTCATGCCTCAGACCATCGAGGCGATCAACCACGCGCGGAATGCCGAAGTGCCGATCGTGGTGGCCATCACCAAGATCGACCGCGACAACGCCGACGTGAACCGGGTCAAGCAGCAACTCGTCGAACAGGAACTCATCCCCGAAGACTGGGGCGGCGACACGGTCGTCAACGAGGTCGCGGCAACTGCCGGCCTCGGAATGGACGAACTCCTCGAGTCGATCCTCCTGGTCTCCGATCTCTACGACCCGCCACTCGGTGCGAACCCCGACGTTCCGGCCCGGGCGTTCGTGCTGGAGTCGAACCTCGACCAGGGTCGGGGCCCGGTGGCCACGGTGCTCGTCGAGCGCGGCACGCTGCGGGTCGGTGACCCCGTCGTCGCCGGCGGTGGTTGGGGCAAGGTCCGAGCAATGTTCGATTACACCGGCAGCCAGGTGAAAGAAGCCGGGCCTTCGATGCCGGTCGAGGTCCTGGGTCTCGACGCCGTCCCGCTCGCGGGCGACGAGCTGCGGGTCGCGCCGAGCGAGAAGATCGCCCGTACGGTGGCCGAGGCCCGTTCGCGCCGCCGCCGAGTCGCGGACCAGTCGCACCCGATGATCCTGTCCGGCGGTGCCCGGCTCGAGGACATCTTCGCCATGGTCGAGCGCGGCGAGGTTGCCACGCTCAACTTGGTACTGAAGGCCGACGTCCACGGTTCACTCGAGGCCGTGACCGACGCGTTGCGCAAGCTCGACCAGGACCACGAAGAGGTTCGCCTCTCGTTCGTCCACCGAGCCGTCGGTGGAATCACCGAGAGCGATGTCAACTTGGCGGCGGTCGCGAACGCGACCGTGGTCGGGTTCAACGTCCGGCCGGATCGCAAGGCCCGCGAACTCGCGGCGAGTGAGAACGTCGAGATGCGCCTCTACGAGGTCATCTATCAAGTGCTCGACGACGTGAACTCCGCCCTCATCGGCATGCTGAAGCCGGAGTTCGAGGAGGTCGTCACCGGAGAGGCCGAGGTGCGCGAGGTCTTCGGTGTGCCCAAGATCGGCAAGATCGCCGGTTGTTATGTGCGCACCGGCGTCATCACCCGAGGCTCCAAGGTCCGGTTCCTGCGCGAAGGCACGATCATCTGGAAGGGATCGGTCGCGTCGCTGCGTCGTTTCAAGGACGACGTCCGCGAAGTACGCGATGGGTTCGAGTGCGGTATCGGACTCGAGGGGTACCAGGACGTGAAGTCCGGCGACATCATCGAGACCTACGAAGACCGCGAGATCGCACGCGTCGCTCCCTAGGGGTCGCGCGAGTCCGTCAATCCGAGGTGTGATGTGCCCAGTGAACTCGTGCTCAAACTCGTCAATGCGATTCATCGGCCGCTGTTCCAACTGAGCAAGGGCAAGATCGCGGGGAAGGGTGCCGGCATGCCGGTGCTGCGGCTGATCACGATCGGACGGACCGGCGGTCTGAAGCGTTCGACGATGCTGACGACTCCCTTGCAGATCGACGACCGGATCATGATCGTTGCGTCGCGCGGTGGCGATGACCGCAATCCGGACTGGTTTCTCAACCTGCAGGCCAATCCGGCGGTCGAGGTCGAAATGGGTGGAGCCACTCGCACGATGACCGCTCGGGTGGCGAACCCCGCGGAGAAAGCGGAGCTCTGGCCCCGGATCATCGGCCCGCACGCCAACTACGCCGGCTATCAGACGAAGACCGACCGGGATATCCCCGTCGTCGTCCTCTCCCCCTGATTCAGGTCGGACGGCTCACGGTCAAAGCCGGACCGCCAGGCCCATTCGGTGCGAAGATGACCGCTGTGCATGCCGCGGCCGTATCCTTCGATCTTCATATCCCGCAGAGCCGGTCGCTGAAGGTGAAGCGGGCGGCGATCCGTCCCATCGTCGACGGGTTGCGGCATCGGTTCAACGTGTCGGTCGCCGAGATCGACCATCAGGACAAGTGGCAACGATCGTCGATTGGGGTCGCGGTGATCGCGGAAAGCGATGGTCACCTCCGCGAGGTGTTGGATTCCGTCGGACGATTCGTGGACACCGCGGCCGACGTGGAAGTCCTCGATGTGGACACCGCGTGGTTGGAGAACGACGAATGACTCGGCCCCGGCAACCTCCGAAGCAATATCCGCGCGTCGCGCGCCTGAACGAAGTCGTGATGGAGTGCCTCGCCGAGGAGGTGGAACGGCTGTCTGATCCACGACTCGGATTCGTGACGATCACCGGCGTCGAGATCGCGGCCGATCTCCGCACCGCGGAGGTCTTCTATTCCGTCTTCCATCGTGGTGACGGGCCCGACGAATCGGCGGCGGGTCTGGCTTCGGCCGCGCCGCACCTGCGGACCCACATCGGTCGGCAGATCCGTATGAAGTACTCACCCGAGTTGCGCTTCATTCAGGACGACTCCATCGCGAGCGGCGAGCGGATCGAAGCAATCCTGCGGACCCTTCATGACGACCCGATTCGTGCCGATGACACCGATGGCCTCCTCGATCGAGACGAGGACACACAGTGAGCACCGTGAATTCCGATGTCGACGACCTCGACGCTGCGCTCGATCGCGCGGCCAAGACCATCGACAGCGCGGAGCACGTCACGTTGATGTGCCACATCACTCCGGACGGCGATGCTCTCGGTTCGATGCTGGCGATGCACCATGCGCTGCTCGCCGCCGGCCGGTCGAGCGTCGCCTGTTTCCCCGACCCGTTCGTGATCGCACCGCACTACCGCCAGCTGCCGGGCCTGGACCTCATCACCCGACCGGAGGACCTGGGCGAGGATGTCGGCGTGGTCGTGACCTTCGACTGCGGTGCACTCGGACGCTTGGGCAACCTTCGTCCCATCGCCGAGGCCGCGGCGGAGTTGATCGTGGTCGACCATCATGTTTCGAACGAACGCTACGGCACGATCAACGTGATCGATCCACAAGCGGCGGCAAGCGGTGTGGTCGTACGGACCTTGATCGACCGGCTGGGGCTGGCGCTCACGCACGATGTCGCGTTCTGCCTCTACACCGCGCTGGTGTGTGACACCGGTCGATTCCAGTACGAGAGCACGACGCCCGCGGTCTTCGGTCTCGCGGCCGAGTTGTTGGCGTTCGACCTGCCGGTCAGCCAACTCAGTCGTACGTTGTTCGAAGAGCATTCGTTCGCGTACCTCCAGCTTCTCGGCGAGGCGTTGGCGGGAGCGACGCTCGTGCCCGAGCAGTCGTTCGTTTGGACGGCGGTGACTCAGGATCTCCTGAACCGCCACGAGGTGACGATGGATCAAGTCGAAGGGCTGATCGACATCATCCGGCGCACCGCCGAAGCCGACGTCGCCTGCGTGCTGAAGGAAGACGTCGACGGCACGGTGAAGGTGAGTTTGCGGTCGGTGGGCGCGACCGACGTCGAACAGATCGCGACGAGGCACGGCGGCGGTGGACACCGGTTCGCCGCCGGGTTCACGTCGCAGGATCCGATCGACGTGACCGTCAGCCGCATCCGCGCGTCGCTCTGACGAACGTCGCAGGGAGCGCAGCGTGATCGATGGTCTCCTCGTGGTCGACAAGCCCGCGGGCTGGACCAGTCACGATGTGGTCGCGAAGTTGCGAGGTGCCACTCGGCAGCGCCGGATCGGCCACGCCGGCACGCTCGACCCGGATGCTACGGGCGTTCTGCTCGTAGGCCTCGGTCGGGTGACGCGGCTGATGCGCTTCCTCCAGGAGACGACGAAGTCGTACCGCGGCGTCGTGGCGTTCGGCGTCGCGACGAGCACGCTCGACGCGGCGGGGGAGGAGTTGGCCCGTCGGGAGATGCCCGAGATCGACGAAGCGGCCGTGCGCGCAGCCACGCTGCCATTTCTCGGCGATATCGAGCAGGTGCCGCCCATGGTCTCCGCGATCAAGATCGGCGGCCAACGACTGCACGAGTTGGCGCGACAGGGCAAGGAGATCGATCGTCCGCCGCGTCCGGTCCGGATCGATCGCTTCGACATCGAGGACTTCACGCCGGGGCCCTTTCCGGTCGCGACCGTGCTCGTCGACTGTTCGAGCGGCACCTACATCCGCACGTTGGCGGCCGATCTCGGCGAAGCCCTTGGTGGGTTCGCGCACCTCGCGTCGCTGCGCCGGTTGCGGGTCGGCGCGTTCACGCTCGACGACGCGACCCCCCTCGACGTCCTCGTCGAGGAGCCGGCGCCGTACGTTCTCACCCCGGCCGACGCGTTGCGGGGCATGCGCACACTCACGGTCGACGACGCCATCGCCGCCGCGATCGCGAATGGCAAGGTGTTCGACGGCGCGACCGTCGCCGCGGAGGGCGTGGGTCCGTTCGCGATGCTCGACGCCGCGGGCACCCTGCTCGCGGTCTACGAGTGGAAGGGTTCCCGGCTCAAACCCAGCGTGGTCATCCCGGCCACCGACCCGCCGGCGGGTGGGGCAGACCAACCCGCGCATGGTGAGGAGACCGCACGTGAGTGAGCAGACCGGAACTGAGTTGGCCGACGCCTACCGGCGAACGCAGGCCCGAATCATCGAGCTCATGCGGTCCGCGGCGAGCGAGGACCTCGAGCGCATCGTTCCTGCCTGTCCGGACTGGACGGTCCAGGACCTGGTCGCTCACGTCGTGAGTATTCCGGCCGCGCTCGCGGCGGGGGATCTGCCGACCGGCGACCTCGAACTCTGGCTCCAAGGGCTGGTCGAGGCTCGTCGCGGTGCCGTGCTCGCGGATCTGCTCGACGAGTGGGTCGCGCTCGACGCGACGACGGTCTCATTGCTGGCCGGTCCCGGCGAGGTGCTGTTCGGCGACCTCGCCGTGCACGAGCACGATGTCCGGGGCGCGCTCGGTCGTCCCGATCATGCGGCGCTCGAGGTCGACGCCATGCTCCCGCGTACGGTGGCCGCGTTCGCGTCGCCGCTGCGCGAGGCCGGGCTCGGTGCGATCGAGGTACGCGATGGTGACCAGGTGTGGCGCAGCCACGATGCCGAACCCGGATGGACGCTGCTGGTGGATCCGTGGGAAGCGACCCGCGCATTGAACAGTCGCCGCACCGCGGATGAGCTGCGCCGACTCCCGGCCGTGGGCGAGGTCGAGCCGTATCTCCGGGTGGTGCACGAGCACCTCCCGCTCCCGGCCGCCAGCCTCGCCGAGTAGTCCGCCGCGAATGTGAACCGGCCGACCCAATGGCGATTCCGACGCCGGATGCGGGAGACTGACGACATGGACGAGGACATGGGATGACTGCGACGCGGGTCGTGCGAGTCGGCGAGGGGACGCCGCCGATTTCCGAGGGCAGTGTCGTCACCATCGGCGCGTACGACGGCGTGCACATCGGTCATCGCAAGGTCCTCCAGCTCGTGCGCGAACTCGCCGATGCCCGCGGCCTCGATGCCGTGTGCGTCACCTTCGACCGTCATCCCGCCCAGGTCGTGCGACCCGAGACCGCGCCCGCGGTCCTCACGAGCCTCGACCACAAGTTGGAGCTGCTGGTCGGTGCCGACCTTGTCGACGTCGTGTGTGTGCTGCCGTTCGACGAGGGTCGCAGCAAGGAAACCGCGGAAGACTTCGTGCACGAGGTGCTGATCGGCTTGCTGGGGGTGCAGTTGGTCGTCGTCGGTGCCGACTTCCATTTCGGCCATCACCGCGGCGGCAACGTCGCGCTGCTGCAACGTATGGGTGCCGATCTCGGCTTCGAAGTGATCGGGCTCGGCCTCGTGGCGCCGGAATCCGACATCGTCCACGAGCCGTACTCGTCGACCCGAGTCCGGCACCGGCTTGCGTCCGGCGACGTTGCCGGTGCTGCCGAACTCCTCGGCCGGCCCCACGAGGTGCGGGGTGTGGTGGTCGAAGGCGATCGCCGCGGCCGGGAACTCGGGTTTCCTACGGCCAACGTCGCACTCACGCCCGACGTGTGTCTCCCCGCCGACGGGATCTACGCCGGACGATTCCGGGGCGAGGACGGAGTCCTGCGCCCGTGCGCGATTTCCCTCGGTCGTCGCCCGACGTTCTACGAGGACCAGGAGTACTCGCTGCTCGAGGCCTACGTCCTCGATTTCGACGGCGACCTCTACGGTCAGAACGTGGCCGTGCAGTTCGTCGAACGACTCCGTGGGGAGCAGCGGTTCGATTCCGTCGACGACCTCATCGCCCAGATGCAACGGGATTGCGAGCAGGCCCGCGCGATTCTCGACTGATCCCTCCGCGCGGCGACCTGGGGCGATATCAGTCGTTGACCCGGTCGCCGACGAGCAGATCGTCGAGGCGGTTGAAGGTCTCCTGCATTCCGCCTTCCATGCCGGATTCGATGTGGCCGTCACGGTGTTGGCGGCTGCTGTGGAGGACCACCGTTCGCAGGGTGGTGATGCCGTCGGCTTCGGTCAGGGTCATCGTGTTCACCGACTCGGCATCGGGAAATCCTTCGAAGACCTCGGTACTGACGATGCGGGTGCCGGGATCGATGTCGCGATAGGTCCCGTGCCAGCCCATCTCGGTGCCGTCCTCGGCGCGGCAGACCTAGCGCCAGTCGCCCCCGACGCGCAGATCCACCTTGGCGTCGACGAGTGGCGCCCAGGGCGGGCCCCACCACCGCAACAACAACTCGGGGATGGTGAGCGCCTCCCACACCAACGGGGCCGGCGCCTCGAAGACCCGTGTGATCACGATCTCGCAACCGCCCGGCGTCGTGACGACCGCCGATCCGTATCTCGTTGCCATCAGCCTTTTCCTTTCTGCATCTCGACGAGGAGATCGTCGAGTTGGTCGTAGCGGTCGTTCCAGAGTTGCTCGAAGCGGGCGACCCACTCGTGGATCGGTCGCAGTGCCTCGCCGTGAACTCGATACACCCTCCGTCGACCGACCCGGTCGCAGTGCACGAGGCCGACGTCGCGCAGCACCCGAAGATGCTTGGACACCTGGGGCTGGGGGAGCGCCAGCGCGTCCACCAGTTCACCGACGCCGAGTTCGCGGCCGCCGATCGTCTCGAGAATGGCGCGCCGATGGGCGTCGCCCACTGCGTTGAACACGTCGGCGGTGGTTGGGGTTCGAGCCATGCCGAGATAATACATACCGATATCGGCATGTCAAGCACGGATTATTAAGCAGTACGGATGATCGGTCGCGGAGTTCGACTCCGGCGGGCGTGACGTCGGGCCGCGTGCCAACGGCGTACCGTGGCCGGGTGCGAGAGGAACAGGACTGGGGCGAGTGCCCGCGTTGTGGCGGTCCGGCGATCGTCACCTGGCAGCGCACGTACAGCACGAACCGCGGGAGCCGTCAGCGCGCCGGGGTCCGGGTCCGTTCCCGGTGCCTGGGTGACCAGTGCGGCTGGTCCTGGGTGGCGCCGGGCTGACCGGCATCGCCGCGGCGACCGAACCCGGCGGGAACGTAGGTTCCGTGGTACGGTTCCCGCTTCCGCATCTCGAAGGATCTTTGTTTTCGCATGCCCGATACCACTGCCACGATCGCTGAGCATCGCCAGCACGACACCGATACCGGTTCGCCGGAGGTTCAGGTCGCGCTCCTCACGGGTCGCATCAACCATCTGACGGAGCACTTGAAGCTCCACAAGAAGGACCACCACAGTCGTCGTGGTCTGCTGATGCTCGTCGGTCGGCGCCGTCGTCTGCTGGATTACCTCCGGCGCAACGATGTCGAGCGGTACCGGGCGCTCATCGCGAAGCTCGGACTCCGTCGGTAAGACGGAAACGTGGGGCCGGCACATGCCGGCTCTCGTCGCGTCGGCGTCCATACGCCGGTGCGTGAACCAAACCGTGAGGTGGGGGTTGTCAGTCGCCACCGCTCGACACCACAGCATTTCGCATGTGGATCGCTTGAGCGTTGACCACTGAGAACCGCCCCTCACCCCAAACCTGATCGCGCAGAGCGATCAGCAGTGAGAGGAGCGCACCCATGGGTGACGCGATTCGTGTAGAGGGGCCGATCAACGCGGCCGGCCTCACTATGTCCATCGAAACCGGCAAGCTCGCCGAACTGGCCCACGGCGCCGTCGTCGTGCAGGTCGGCGACACCGTGGTGCTCAGCACCGTTGCCACGTCGAAGCCGCGTGAGGGCATCGACTTCTTCCCCCTGACGGTCGACGTCGAGGAGCGGATGTACGCCGCGGGCAAGATCCCCGGCTCGTTCTTCCGGCGTGAAGGTCGCCCGGGCGAGTCGGCGATCCTGACCTGTCGCCTGACCGACCGGCCGCTGCGGCCGAGCTTCCCGGCCGACTTCCGCAACGAGGTCCAGGTCATCGCGACCGTCCTCGGTTCGGACCAGTCCAACCCGCACGACATCATCTCGATCAACGGTGCGTCCGCCGCGCTGATGATTTCGGGTATCCCGTTCGACGGCCCGATCGGCGCCGTGCGCCTCGCGCACCTCGACGGTGCCTGGGTCGCGCACCCCACCTACCAAGAGGGTGACGAATCCACCTTCGAGCTCGTCGTCGCCGGTCGTCGCACCGACGCCGGTGAGGTCGCCATCATGATGGTGGAAGCCGGTGGCACCGAAGCCTCGTGGGAGCTCTACGAGCAGGGTGCGCCGAAGGTGACCGAGGAGACCATCGCCGAGGGTCTCGAAGTCGCCAAGGAGTGGATCGACGCTTCGATCGACCTCCAGATCAACTTGCGCGAGCAGGTGATCGCGGCGAAGGGTCCGATCGAGACCATCAGCTACACCCCGAACGTCGACTACGGCGACGACGCGTTCGACGCGGTGGCCGGCGAGGCCCGGGACACCACCGCCGAGGCGATGGCGATCGCCGACAAGACCGCTCGCAACGACCGGCTCGACGAGATCCAGTCGGCGCTCACGGCCACCCTCGTCGGTACGGCCGACGCACCCGGCGTGTTCGCCGAGCGTGCGGGTGAAGTGAAGAAGGCGTTCCGCTCGCTGCAGAAGCAGGTTGTGCGGGCCCGGATCGTCAACGACGGGATGCGGATCGACGGCCGGGGTACCTCGGACCTGCGTCCGCTCTCGGCCGAGGTCGGCATCATCAACACCGTCCACGGTTCCGGCCTCTTCCAGCGTGGTGAGACCCAGGTGCTGTCGGTGACCACGCTCGGAATGCTCCGCATGGAGCAAATCGTCGACACACTCGGTCTCGAAGACCGCAAGCGCTACATGCACCACTACAACTTCACTCC
Organism: Acidimicrobiia bacterium; assembly: GCA_016650415.1. Classification (GTDB taxonomy): domain Bacteria; phylum Actinomycetota; class Acidimicrobiia; order IMCC26256; family JAENVU01; genus JAENVU01. The sequence continues at coordinate 87 of JAENVU010000333.1, read as the reverse complement.
GTTCTCCACGGGGGAGACCGGCCGGGTCGGTTCGCCGAAGCGCCGGGAGATCGGTCACGGCGCACTCGCCGAGCGGGCGCTGGTTCC
>JAENVU010000332.1 GCA_016650415.1 Acidimicrobiia bacterium | reverse complement strand
GTGATCGTGTTCTCCGACCAGGGTTCGGTCACCGAGTACCAGGCACCGCCGCTCGAACTGCCGTTGGTGACGAAGAGCCGGAGCGTCGCGGATTGCGGCGCACCGCTCAATCCCTGGACGTCGAAGCTCAGGAAGGGCCGGTACTCGGTACTCGAGTCGAGCAGTTTGAGTTCCGTTCGATCGCCGTAGTTCCTGTTCGCGCTCGAGCTGCTGGTGTACGAGTCTGCGCTCGGCGTTACGATCGTCGTCAGGGCGGGCGCGGTCACCGAGATCACGCTGGAGGCCGAATCGGTGCCGGCATCGTTGGTCACGGTCAGTGTGACGGTGAAGTCACCCGCGCTCGTGAAGACGTGCGAGGGATTCGACACGGTCGATACCAGGCCGTCACCGAAGTCCCAGGATGCCGTGCCGGGCGTTCCCGCACTGGTGTCGGTGAACGTCACGGTCAGGGGTGCGGCTCCGCTCGACGTCGACGAGGTGAAGCTCGCGGTCGGTGCGACCGGCTCGAACCCGTACGAGACGTCGAAGACGAAGACCGCGTGCTCCTTCGGATCGTTCGATGCGCGGCTGTCGTATCCGTCCGAGACGAACAACTGGTTCCCGATCACTTCGACCGCCCGACTGTCCCGAACGTCGAAGGGCGTCAGGTCGAGGTTCCAACCCGGCCGGATCTCACGCGTCTCGAAGTCGGCACGGACCAACCGTTCACTCGTCGTCACGGCGAGCAGATCGCCGTCCTCGGCGAAGTCGATGCCGTACGGGCGGATCCCCGCGACCTCGAAGCCGGGTCCGACCGTGTTCGTCGCATAGTCATACGAAGCGAAGGTCCGGCTCTGGACGACGTACAGCTTCCCGTCGGTCGACCGCCATCCCGAGGCGGTGTACGACGCGGAGTTTGCGAGCGGCTGCCAGGAATCGACCTGGAACTGGCCGGATCCGTCCCGGCGAAGCCGGAACACCGTCGGCTGGGCCGTGGAGCTGCCCGAGAAGACGAACAGTTCGTCGGCCGTCGCGTCGTAGGCCGCCGACTCGAAATCGTCGCTGCGGATGTTGCCCGCGACCGGTCCCCCGCCGTACTGCTGGGCGGTCGCGAACGCGCTCTGGGCGATGGTCCGCCGCAGCGCTCCCGTGTCGGGGTCGATCTCGAATGCCGCGGAGTCGTTGTCGCTCACGATCCACAACGAGTTGTCGGCCGCAACGTACGCGCTGCCCTCGTTATCGCGCACCGAGACCGAACTCCCCACGAAGGGGGCGGTTTCGATCAATCGGTTGAGCACCAATGTGGGGTCTCCGGTCGCCGCGGTCGCCGCCGTTGTTCCGATCGGCACCAGACTCAAGAGACAGACCGAAACCACGGCACTGAACACCCTGAACCCGCGCAACATCCTCAACCCGCGCACTTGCCGCCCTTCCTCCGACTTGCGACGGCAACCGCCACCGCCTCCCAAACCGGAGGGTACGAGACGTCTGGTCGATTCAGACCGGATACGCCGAACTTGTCACGCAATGCGAACACGATCCGAATGCGGGGCTCCTCACTTTTGGGGAGCCGCGGTCGGATCGGGATGATCAGCAGTGACGGCCGCCGCGCCTGGACTCGGCGTGCGCACGCTCGTCACAGCCGTTGTCGTGACGGCCCAGAAACTCGATCACCTGCTGGAAGGTCGGTCGGTTGGTCGCCCGGAAGGTGTCGGGGATCAAACCCGGTGCGAACGTCAGGCGTCGCGCACTACTGCGCCACGCGGCCGCGTCGGGTCCCTGACTGGCGGCGAGTTGGCTCGCCGCCTGGTCGACTGCGGCCCACAACGACGCCCGGCAGACGGCAAGGGACCCGTTGCCGCAATACCGCAGCTGGAACGGGCCCTGGACCGAGTCGCCGAGCACCGTCCGGAGGTCCTTGTCCACGATCGATTCACCCGAGAGCCCGCCGAGATTCCGAATGCGGTTGAGGTCATCGGTGGCGCTTCCGAACACGGGTTGGACGACCGCGCGAGCGATCGGACCCCACACTGCGTCCATCAACGTCGGGCCGGCGTCGTCGTACTGACCGCTGTTGTCCGCGTCGAGTACCGGCGCGTCACGCTGCGCCCAGTCATCGAGCAACGACACGACCTGCGCCGCCAACGGGTTGGGCGCACTGCTGCCGTGCAGGACCCGTGAGATGACCGGCCATACGGGCGAGCGAACATCCTCGGTTGCCGCGCGGTTCATCACGCTCACGTCGTCCGCCAAGGTGACCTTGCGCGGGAACTGGTCGAAGACCTCGACCCGGTGCACCGACCCGTACGGGTCGTCGTCTCCGTGCATGAATCCCGGCGCCGACTGATTGTTCCAGTTCAGCAAGAGGCCGCCGGGTCCACTCACCGAATGGGGGTGCTCCTGCTCGCTCAGGAACCCTTGCCACTCGTACTGACCGGTACCCGATGTCGGGAGTCGACGATCCAGACCCGCCGCCCGCTTCGGCAGGAGACCCGACGTGAAGTACGCCGTTGCCTGGCGCGACGCGTAGGCCCAGTTGAACGTGAACCCGAACTCGTTCGCAACAGACCAGAACTTCTCCGGGGTCGAGGCCTTGCCTTCGGTCATGTCCTTGAGCGCAACGAGGTTCAATCCGTCACGCCCGAAGGTCGAACGCTTGCGGGTCAGCGCGACTGGCGATCCGTGCGAGGTCGCGGTGCCGATCATCGGCCCGTGCACCGAGACGGGGTAGCGAATCGGCACACCGTTGAGCGTGCCCGCGTCGAACATCTCGAACGCGCGGCAGGTGCCGTCGAACATGTAGTGGTCCGACTCGCGGGTCGGCGCGGAACCATCCGGGTTGCAGAGCTGCTCGGCGAAGACGTCACGGACGTCGTGATTCGCCGACGTCAAGCTCCATGCGTAGTTCTGGGTTCGGCCGATCAGCAGGTACATGGCCATGCCGGGGACCGCGACCCCTTGCGCTTCGACACCGGGACCACTCAAGTGAATCTGCTGCACGATTTCGGGGTAGTAGTAGCCGAGCTGCGGACCCATCACCGCCAGGGTGTTCCGCGTCTTCGAGCGGCTCGGGTCGACCACCAGGAAGTTCGACGCCTGCTTGGACGGGACCGGACCGGCGGCCGGGAAGGTCGGTTGGTCACTCGGCAGCGGCGCCTCGGTGGTACCGAGGACGCTCTGAGCGTTGACCGCGCCGGCACTCGACGACGAGAACGCCGCCGCGGCGGCCACCGGCGGGCTCGCCGGCGCCCGCGGATCCAACGACACGATCGATCCCTCGTCGATGCTGACCGCGCCGGTGACCGCGCCGCCCGTGAGCACCGGGTAGTCGAAACGTTGCGTGATCGTGGTCGGCGCTTCGGGATCATCGAACAGCATCGAGTCTTCCCAGGCTTTCCGACCGACATCGGCGCCGAGCTGATTCTGCAGCTTCGACAGGTACTCGGCATTCGAGGCTTCGGCGCCACCACCCGCGCCGAAGATCGAACCGATGAACGCCGCCGTGGCGATCACGTCGTTCACCGTCGCGGGAGGCTGAGGACTGCCACTGGCGTTGAAGTAGGCGGTCATGCCGTCGGCTTCGGCCTGCAGATCGGCAATCACCTCTCGGCCCTTGTCGCCGTAGGTGTCGATGATCAACTGCACTTGGTCGGTCACGAGCTGCTCGGTCGCGGCACTCGGGACGAACGATTGGCCGCTGGTCACCAAGCCGAAGGCGTTGATCCCGGGGACGTCGGCCACCGCCGCGCGCGCGGGTCCTCGCCCGAGCTGCAGCAGCAGCGAACGGTCTCGAGCGGTGACCCAACCCGCGCCGAAGGCGAGGTCGGCACGCGTCGTGCCGGTGACATGGGCAATACCGAAGGCGTCGTAGGTGACCGTGGTCCCCGGCCGGCCGGTCGGCTCGTTCCGCGTCGCGCCGATGGTGTGGAAATCCTCCGGGAGGAAATAGCGATCGATGTCGTCGTCGGTGACGTTGCCCCGAAGCGGCGTGAGGCCGTCGTACAGGCCGAGCTGATCGAGCGAGTTCGCCGTCGTGGGGAAGCCGCCGTAGTTCCCGGGCGGGAGGATGTACCGCGCCCGATCGTTGCCGGCGGCCCACGGACGGATCGCAACCGGCTTGCAGGCTGCGGCCACCAATCCGATGGCCACCACCACCACCACAACGAACGTCGCGCGGCGCGATGAGCGTTTCATAGCTTCGACCCCCCAAAGAACCGACTCTCGAGTTCGGGGTCGAGCGTACTCTCTGCCTGGTTTTGCACCAATCAGGACATCCGCGGGCGTCCCGCGGCGGATCGGTCAGGCCGCGGAACGGCTGGTCGGTCGGGCCGCGCCGAGTAATCCGACGATCTCCTCCGGCGCGACGGGCCGGGACACGAGATAGCCCTGGCCGCGTTGGCAGCCCTGGGCTCTGAGGCTTTCGAGCTGCGGCGCGTCCTCGATCCCTTCGGCGATCGTGCTCAAACCAAGCGCGTGCGCCAGTGCGACCATGGCGTGGATCAACACGTTCGACTCCGGCGCGTCGCTCATTGCCGCGATGAACGACCGATCGATCTTGAGCGCGTCGACCGGGAACTGGCGCAGGTACCCGAGTGAGGCGTATCCGGTCCCGAAATCGTCGATTGCGATCGACACGCCGAGCGCCTTCAAAGCCGCGAGGCGCGCGATCGTCGCATCGGCGTCGGTCATCAATGCCGTCTCGGTGATCTCGAGGAGCAACGCCGAGGCGGCGAGACCACTCGTGTCCAGCGCATGACGAACGTCGGCCAGCAGCACGTCGTTCTCGAGTTGGCGCATCGACACATTGACCGACACCGTCAACGGGTGACCCGCGCGATGCCACTCTGCGGCCTGCCGGCACGCGTCCTCGAGCACCCAGCCGCCAACCTCGACGATCAGGCCGGTCTCCTCGAGCATGGGAATGAACTCGGTGGGTCCGACGAGGCCACGGTTCGGATGGGTCCACCGCAGCAGCGCTTCGACGCCGTAGATCTGCATGGTCGCGAGGTCGAACAACGGCTGGTACATCACGTGGAACTCGCGATTGGCGAGTGCGGACATGAGGTCCATCTTCAGGCCCAAGCGATCGAGCACAGCCGACTGCATCTCGGGTTCGAAGGACGCGACGCAGTTCTTGCCCATGGCCTTCGCCCGGTAGAGCGCAATGTCCGCGTCGCGCAGCAGGTCATCAGCGGTATCCCGTTGCCCGCTTGCGATCCCGATACTCGCCGTCACCGACAGCGCGGCGCACACGCGTTCACCCAGCTCGAAGGGCTCCCGCAGGACCTCGAGCAGACGCTCCGCCAGAATCTCCGGACCGGCGGCGATCGACACACCCTCGGCAAGGATGACGAACTCGTCGCCTCCGAGCCGGCCGACCGTGTCGCTGTCGCGCACGGTCGTGCGAAATCGATCGGCAACGGCTCGGAGGAGGCGATCTCCCGTTTCGTGGCCCAGTGTGTCGTTGACTTCCTTGAAGTTGTCGAGGTCGATGAACAACGCGGCGATGGGATCGTGGGACCGGCGGCTTCGCGCCAGCATCTGCGCGGTCCGGTCGTGAATCAACGTGCGGTTGGCGAGCGAGGTGAGCGGATCGTGCAAAGCCTGGTGGGCGAGGAGTTCCTCGGCCTGCTTCCGGTCCGTGATGTCCCTCAGGTTCGCCACGAAGCCGGCCACCGACGGCTGGCTGCGCAGATCGCTCACGATGACCTCGACGCATCGCGAGGATCCGTCGGCGTGATGCATCCGGACCTCGAGCGGGTCGGTCACGGCGTCGTCGAGCAACCGTGCCGACAGTTCGGCCTGGACGCGCTCCTTGTCGTCGGGATGGGTCAGACTCACGGCGTCCTGTCCGACGATGTCTTCGGGCGCGACACCGAACATCGCAACCGTCGACGGCGATGCGTAGGTGATCGTTCCGGTCCCGCTCATCAGCAGGATCGTGTCGGACGAATGTTGCACCAGCGACCGGAAGCGATCCTCGCTGGCCCGCATCGACTCCTCCGCTTCCTCCTGCTTCTCCACGGTGGCGCCGGCCATGCGAATCACGAACACGAGCACGAAGGCGCCCATCGCGCTCAATGCCTGCGCATGACCGAGTGAGAGAAACGACGGGAAGACACCTTGTTGGATTCCCCACAACCCAACCCCAATACCCACCATGCTCCACACGAGCGTGATCCGCCACGTGCGCGACCCGTCGTGGGCCAGATTCTCGAGCGCCACGAAGACGAACGCGCCCGTCAGCACCGGACCCCATCCGGCCACATTGATCACAACGACGACCGCCGCGCTGTGGACTGCGATCCGGAGATGCAGATGGCGGGTCGTCGGGCGTCGGCGATAGACCTCGTCTGCGAGGTAGCTCGTGATCGGTACCGCGAGGAAGATCCCGACCCAGAGCGCAATGGGCACGTCGGCGACCCAACCGTACCGTTCGAGTACCACGATGATCACGAACGCGGCTGGGCCCATGACGTAGCCCAGCAGGTACGGGTTCACTCGCGATCGGGACCCGGACGACCGGGACGGATCATCAGGAGTCGGCATCGGCGCCGATCCCGTGTGCACTGGTGCGTCAGTCGAGCTGTCGGACATCAGGTCCCCCACATCACCGCGACGCGACTGATGAGAAACGTCGCGGCGCCATGATGTGTTTCGGCCCGCTTGGGCGGGGGCTTAAGCCGATCTCAACATCGCGAGCGGCGTCTCCAAGGACCTCGAACGCAACGCAGTGCCGCGCCGGGCCGGATGAACGTCAGCTCGTCGGCCAGATATAGGCGAGCGCGATACCCATAACGTCGATATACGGCTGAGAATTGTCATACCGGGCCGTCAGCGTGTACGGCTTCCCCTTGATGACCAGGTTGTGCGCCGGGCAGGGGTCGATCGACATCGGTGGGTGCATCCCATCCATCATGCCCATCGGCATGTCGTAATGGGCCGTCATGACGCACTGGGCGCCCGAGAACCCGTCGCGCAGCGTGAGGTCGATCCCACCACCGTGGAGGTGGCCGCCGGCATAGACCATGATCCCGTCGGTCGGCGCGTTCCAGGTGCGCGACTTGGTGTACACGCTGCCCATCCCGCCGTTCCCCGGGACGTTGAACACGGATCCGCCGCAACCGGTGACATCGGCGAAGTACGGAACGACATTGCGCGTATTCGCTGCGGTCGCACCGGTCTGGTACCCGACCTTGTACTGGATGTACACGGTCATCGGCATGTCCGACATGTTCATCACGTGCCAGAGGGAATCCCAGCGATCGTTCGCACCCACCAGGTACGCGTACGGATCGGGGAGACGCAACGGGGTCCGCTCGGCGCCGGCGCCGGAAAACCGCTCGGCCCGTCCGGCACACAGCACATCAGTGTGCGCGGAATCGATCAGCAACACATGGTGCAGGTGGGCCATGTGGCGTGGGATCGGCGTCCCATTGCCGTCGACCAAGTCGAAGTCCATGGTCTTGACTCCGAACGCACCTGCCGGTCGGGGCACGTTGGTCTTCGAGGTTTCGCTCTCGGATCCCGGTTGGCCCAGTGCGGCCAAGTTGAACGGTCCGATCTTGTAGGTGCTCGTGGTGACCGCACCACCGCCGCTCGGTGCGTTGACCAGCGGGACACACCCCGCCGCCACCAGCGAACCCAACCCGAGCAGCGCCATGATCGAAAATCGCCGGGTGTTCATGGATTCCCCCAGAATGGTCGGTTGTCCGTCACGGACAGTCGAGAGAAGTACACACGTTCGTCAACGGTTCGTCAAACCACTCGCGAAG
>JAENVU010000331.1 GCA_016650415.1 Acidimicrobiia bacterium | reverse complement strand
GCCGGAATGCAGCGTGGCGGCCGCGGCGCGCATCGTGGCGCCGGTCGTGACGACATCGTCGACGAGCAATATGCAGCTCCGGGTGGTCTGAGCGTCGCGACCGGTGAGGGCGAACGCGGGGCCGGCGGTGCGCGTCGCCCGGTCGGCGCCCGTCTGGAATCCGTGCGACGACCGACGCAGTCGGGCCCGGGCCGGACGGCCGAGCAGATCGGCGACCCGACGCGCGAGCAGCTCGGCCTGGTCGAACCCTCGTGCCCGCCGTCGGCGCGCCGTGGTCGGTGCCCACGTCACGAGATCGATCGGACGTGCATCCTCCGGGATCGCCCCGACCATCCGGTCGGCGAGCCATGCCAGTGCCGCGTGGCGGTCCCGATATTTCGCACGGGCAACCAGCTCGCGCACGACACCCTCATAGGCGAACGGGACGTAGAGGGCATCGAGGCCCTCTGGCACTCGACCGACGGGCGCCGACCGGGTCCGAGCTCGGCACGCGGCGCAGATCGGCTCGGCCCGGGCACCACAACCGGGGCACAGAGCCGGAAAGACCGTCGCGACGAGTTCGCTCAACATCCGCGCACGCTACCCAGCGCCTGTGACCATCGGTCCGGGTACCGCGCTCAGCGTGCCGAAGTGCCGGAGAGCCGGGGTACCGGCCAGCAACGATCGCAACCGGGCACGCGATGGGCGCGTGACAACCCCGGCATCCGTGATCACGGCCGTGACCAAGCGCGCGGGCGTCACATCGAACGCGCGGTTGTCGACCAGGACGCTCGGAGGCGTCATCCGGACTCCACCGTGGTGGGTGACCTCCCGCGCTTCTCGTTGTTCGATCGGGATGTCGGCACCCGTCGCCGTGGCCAGGTCGATGGTGCTGACGGGGGCGGCGACTTAGAACGGCACGTGATGAGCGCGCGCGAGCACCGCCAACGTGTAGGTCCCGATCTTGTTGGCGACGTCACCATTGGCCGCGATCCGATCGGCACCGACCACGACCGCGTCCACGTCCCCAGCGGCGAACAGTGAGCCCGCGGCCGCGTCCACGATGACCTGGTGGGCGATCCCCAACCGCTTCCCACGCCGTGAGTCGAGCACCTTGCAGCACCGGGCGCGTCTCGTCGACCCAGACCGAAGGAGACCGACCGGCTTCGTGCGCGGCCCGAATGACCCCGAGCGCGGTGCCGTATCCGACGCACGCGAGCGAACCGGCGTTGCAGTGCGTCAGGACCCGCGCTCGATCCGGCAAGAGGCCCCCGCCGCGCCCGCCGCCGCAAACGCGTCCAGCGCCTGGTCGACACCTCAGGCCAGGTTCACCGCGGTCGGCCGGGCGTTGGCAATCCGATACCCCGCGCGTCGAACCACCGATGCCGTGGGCGACGACCGGGCCGCCAGCGCGACACCGAAAGCACCCACGGCGCCCAGGGCGGGCGCGCCCCGGACCACGAGATCTTGGATCGCGCGCACCAGAGCACCGACATCGGAACACGTCACGAATCCCAGCCGTTCCGGCAACGCTCGTTGATCGATGAGGCGCACCGCGTCGTTTCGCCACTGCACCGTTCGAGGGATCACGTCATTCCGAGACTCCGGCGACACAGGCATCGATCCACCGTAGGCCCTGCCACGGAATTCCGACCTTTTCGCCGCTAGCCTGGCATCCCAATGTCGACACCTCGCCCGAACTCTTCGACCGACTCCTCCGGCGGAACGACTCGGCAGATTCGTCTCGCGTGGGCCATCCACGCGCTCACCGCCAGCGGCGTGCTCCTCGGTGCAGCCGGACTCGAGGCCGTGGTTCGCGGCCACCCGAGAACCGCGATCATCTACCTCATCGCCGCCATGATCGTCGACGGGATCGACGGACCGATCGCCCGGGCCGCGAACGTCGCCGACGCGCTTCCGGGCATGGACGGCAACATCCTGGATCTGGTGGTCGACTACCTGACCTGTGTGATGTTGCCCGTCGCGTTCATGGCGTACTTCCACGCCTTCCCGCCGGGCTGGACCGTCGTCCTCAGCGCGCTGATCCTGTTCACCGCGGTGCTGTGGTTCGCGCGTACCGAGCTGATGACCGAGGACCATTGGTTCCGCGGCTTCCCCGCGATCTGGAATCTCGTCGCGCCGACGTTCTTCCTGTTGCGGAGTCCGCACTGGGTCAACATCGTCGTCACCATCGGCTTGTGCATCCTCACCCTGACCAACGTGAAGTTCGTGCACCCGATGCAAGTGGTCGAACGACGGGTGATCAACATCGCAGTCACGGTGCTCTGGCTCGCGGCGATGCTGGTGCTGACCCTCACCTGGACCACGACCTACCTCCCGCTCGAGATCGTCCTGGTCGCAGCTCCGGCTTGGTACGGCTACATCACGATCGAGCGGACGATGCGCGGCGACCCGTAAGTCCCGCGCGTGGTCATTCGGGCCGGGGCCGCTCAGGTCCTCGTATGACGCAGAACGCCCCGGCCGATCGGCCGGGGCGTTCTCGCGAAGGTGGTGCGACTCAGTACCGGTAATGGTCCGCCTTGTAGGGACCGTCGGCCGGAATGCCGAGGTAGTCGGCCTGGGCCTCGGTGAGGCGAGTGAGCTTCACGCCGAGCTTGTCGAGGTGCAGCCGCGCCACTTCCTCGTCGAGGTGCTTGGGCAGCGTGTACACCTTGCGCTCGTAGAAGTCCGGGTGCCCGAAGATCTCCATCTGCGCCATCACCTGGTTGGTGAAGCTGTTCGACATCACGAAGCTCGGGTGACCGGTCGCGCAGCCGAGGTTCAGCAGTCGCCCTTCCGCGAGGATGATGATCGAGTGACCGTCCTGGTCCTTGGTGGCGGGGAACTTCCACTCGTCGACCTGCGGCTTGATGTTGATCCGCTCGATCCCGGGCGTCTTCGCCAAGCCGGCCATGTCGATCTCGTTGTCGAAGTG
>JAENVU010000330.1 GCA_016650415.1 Acidimicrobiia bacterium | reverse complement strand
TGCAACAAGGCGGCCGCCAGGGCCAACGCCGTTGCTGCGAGCATGGGGGTCCGGTCCCTTCGTCACGGCGATTGACGGGGCGACGTTGACCTCCCCGCTCAATACCGACCAATCTCGCCGCACCGTATCCGCCCGATGTCATGAGGATTCCAATGGCCGATCTTGATCCGGAGACGATGACCACACCGTGGCGGCGGGATCCCGCCGAGACCGCCCCCGCGCTGGGTCGCTGGGCCGCGCATGTCTTCGGAGCCGGCACCCGCGTCGAGGACATCGGCGAACCGGGGAACGGGATGTCGAGTGAGACGGTGCTGTTCACGGTCATCCATCCGGATGGCACCCCGGACCGTCTGGTGGCTCGCCTCGCACCGCTGCCCGACGTGTATCCGGTGTTCGAGACCTATGACCTCGAGCTCCAGAAACGCTGCATGGATCTCGTACGCGAGCGCACCACCGCGCCGGCACCGGTCTGCCGTCACCTCGAATCCGATCCGTCGTGGCTCGGTACGCCGTTTCTCGTCATGGAACGTGTCGACGGCGACGCGGCCCCCGACGTCCCGCCGTACGTGTTCGGTGGGTGGGTGATGGACGCGACTCCGGAGCAGCGCGACACGTTGCTGCGCACGTCGGTCGACGTCTTGGCGCAGGTCCACACGATCACGCCCACCAACGCGGACTTGAGCTTCATCACCGGCCCGCACCCGCCGGCGTCGGCCATGACCGCGCAGCTCGACGGGCAACGCCGCTACTACGAATGGGCACGCGAAGGCGTGACCTACCCGCTGATCGAACGCACCTTCGACTGGCTGGCCGCCCACCGTCCCGAGGAACCCGAGGCGGTCCTCAACTGGGGCGACAGCCGGATCGGCAACATGCTCTATCGGGACTTCAACCCCGTCGGCGTTCTCGACTGGGAGATGGCGACGGTCGGCCCTCGCGAAGTCGACATCGCGTGGATGGTCTTCCTCCATCGGTTCTTCCAGGACCTCGCGACGCGGTTCGAGTTCCCGGGACTCCCCGATTTCATGACGCCCGAAGCCGTGGCCGACGAATACGAACGGATCACCGGGTACACGCCCCAACCGCTGCACTGGTACGAGGTGTTCGGTGCGCTCCGTTTCGCGATCGTGTCGGTGCGCACGAGTACTCGCGGCATGGCGTACGGCCAGATGGAACAGCCCGACGACCCCGACGACCTCATCATGTTTCGGACGCTGCTCGACGCAATGATGTCGTGACACCGGTGGACATGACCGCAGTCCCGACCATCGACGTCGGCCCCTTGCTCGATGGCACGGATCTCGACGCAGTGGCCGGAGCGATCGACCACGCGTGCCGGGAGTTCGGCTTCTTCTCCGTCGTCAACCACGGGGTGGACCCCGAACGGTTCGCGACCGTCGCGTCGTTGGCGCGCGAGTTCTTCGCCCTGCCGCCCGAACGGAAGCAGCGCGTGGCAATGAGCCGGGGCGGGGTCGCGTGGCGCGGTTGGTTCCCGCTCGATGGTGAGCTCACGTCCGGTATTCCCGACCACAAGGAGGGGTACTACTTCGGGCGGGAACTCCCGGCGACCGACCCGCGCGTCCAAGCCGGGACTCCGCTCCACGGCCCGAATCTCTGGCCGGAGGAACCGGCCGCGCTCCGCGAGGTCCTGACCGACTCCATGCAGGCACTCGAAACCCTCGGCGGTCACCTGACCCGCGCGATCTCCTACGCCTTGGGTCTCGGCGCCGACACGCTCAACGACTGGTGGTTCCGTGACCCGGTCGTCCTGCTGCGCCTGTTCCAGTACCCGGCCGGTCCGGGTGCGACCCGGGGCGTGGGCGAACACACCGACTACGGATTCCTCACGATGCTGTGGCAGGACACCTCCGGCGGGCTCCAGGTCCGCACCGATGCCGGGTGGATCGACGTTCCACCCGAACCGGCCGCGCTGGTGTGCAACATCGGCGACATGCTCGACCGCCTGACCCGCGGTCGCTACCGCTCGACCGCGCACCGCGTCGTGTCGCCCAGCGCGACGGATCGGATTTCGGTGCCATTCTTCTTCGACCCCGACTGGGACGCGCGGGTCGATGCGCTTCCACTCCCCGGAGCGGCGCCTCCCGACGACGCGAATCATCGGTGGGACGGCACGAGTGTCCACACCTTCGACGGCACCTACGGCGAGTACCTCATGACCAAGGTCGCCAAGGTCTTCCCCGAGCTCGGGTCCGAGGTGCTCCCGACGGGCTCGCCGGCCGGCGAGTCGCCCTCGTCGCGCTAGTCGCCGGCCAGTTCGGTCAGGCTCGCAAACACCGCGCGCCGGAGTTCCGACGGAGGCCGGTCGGCCGTTGAGTCTTCCGCC
>JAENVU010000329.1 GCA_016650415.1 Acidimicrobiia bacterium | reverse complement strand
GATGGGGCGGCACCACGTGGGCCGGGGCCGGGACGCCGAGGTCGCGGATCAGGTCGCGGAAGGTCGCGTTGTCGTGGACGAGCAGGATGCGCGCGTCGTGGTCGCCGACCACCCGAAAGGTGTGGGGGACACCGCGTGGCATCGACACCCAGTGCCCGGCGCCGACGCGTTGGGTGTCGTCACCGCAGCGGATCACCATCTCGCCGTCGAGGATGTACCAGGTGTCGTCGAGGGAGTCGTGCACGTGTAGCGGCGCGGAGGACCCGACCGGCAACGTCATCTCGAGCACGACGGTCTCCATCCCGGGCGCGCCGCGGTGCTCGAGGACGAGGAGGTCGAGAAACCACCAGGCCGGTGCGTCGTGGTTCTCGGGACCGTCAACAATCGCGGTACTCATCGGTGTGCCTCGTTCTCGTGGTAGGTGGTCAGGATGCCTTACTACTAGATCGTATGGTATCCTTACTAGTGTGTCAAGGAGATCCTCACCGGCGGGCCCGCACGTGGGCGCGATGATGCGCCTCGCTTGGCAATCGGTGTGGAGGCAGATCTTCTCCGGTGTTGCTGCGGCCGGGTACGAGGACGTGAACCCCGCCCATGTCGGACTCTTCCGCTATCCCGGTCTCGACGGGCAGCGACCGTCCGAGCTCGCGGAGCAACTCCAGATCACGAAGCAGTCGGTGAACGACCTGCTCGGCCATCTCGAAGCGCGCGGCTACCTGGCTCGTGAGCCGGATCCGGCCGACGGCCGCGCTCGCGTCGTTCGGCTCACCGCGAAGGGTCGGAAGCTCCAAGCGACCATCCATGGTCAGGCCCAAGCCGCGGAACAACACATCGCCGACGCGCTCGGCGCTCGCCGGTACTCCCAACTCCAGCACGCGCTCGAGGACCTCACCCGCCTTGACGCTCCCGGCGACGCATCGGCTTCCTGACCCTGAACCGCTGCGGGGAACGGGCGACGGCTCGGAGCCCGCTCAGACGCCTTCTTTGCGTCGGTACCAGCCGCAGTCTTGGCCGGCGCGTCGGTTCACGTGTTCGATCGCGGCCTTGACCTTCGGGTTGTCGACCACGCTCGTGTCGCCGGCCTCGAGCTTCACGAACGAACGCCAGACGAGCTCGGCGTCCTTGCGAGCATCAACGGGTGCCGTACGCGCGATCGCGCGGGTGAACTTCACGTGTTGCGCCAAGGTGAGTTTCGGCGAACCCACACGCTGGTCGTAGTCGGCCGCGGCCTTGCAGAACGCCCGGGAGGGGCGAGGGAAGTCCGATGCGGTGTCGTCCTTCTGGGAACAGCCGAGTCCGGTCAGGCTGAGTGCGACGAGCACCAGGACTCCGGCATACCGGCGGACGATCATTCCCCGATTGTGCAACGCTGCGGCCGGAATCGACGAGTCGGCGAGGGTATGCGGTGGAGTCCCGGGTGCAGCGATGGCGGCCGATTGCCCCGTACTTCGCGGCCTTTCTCGGCTTGGGGGTTGCGCTCAGTTTCTTCGGGCCGGCCCTTCCCGAGCTGCGCCGCCAGACCGGATCTTCGGTCGCCCAGATGGGGTGGGTGTTCAGCGCCCAGTCGGTCGGCGGCCTGGTCGGATCGCTGATTGCCGGGCGGTTGTACCGCCACGTCGGCGGTCGCCACCTGATCGCGCTCGCCGTCTTCGGCTTCGCGCTGGCCATCGCGGTCGTCCCGGCCTCGTCCGAGCTGATCGTCATCGTCGCCGCGGGCGCGGTCATCGGCTTCGGCGCCGGCAGTCTCGACGTGGGTGGGAACACGCTCGTCTCGTCGGTCGTCGATCCCGACCGCCTCGTCTCGTCGATCAACGCCTTGCACATGTCCTTCGCGGTCGGTGCGGTGCTGGCCCCGCTGGTGGTGGGGGTCTCGCTCGCGGTCAGTGATTCGCTCTGGCCCGCGGGAGCGGCGTTCAGCGGTGCTGCGCTCGCACTCGCCGCGGTGTTGTGGTCCGGTGATCGGGCCGGCTCGGCTCGGCAGGCGGCGCGTGACCACGCTGAACAAGGCGCGGGTCCCGATCGATGGCGTTTGGGCCTCGTGGCGTGGTTCTTCCTGCTCTACGTCGGGATCGAGATCGGATTCTCCGGCTGGATCGCGACGTACAGCCACGAAGTCGGGCTCGGATCCGGCTGGGGGACCGGGCTCACGGTCGCGTTCTGGGCCGGGTTCCTCGCGGGCCGTGTCCTGATGGTCTGGCGGGGCGACCGGATCGCAACCGGCGCCGTGCTCGGGTGGAGCGCGATCATCTCGACGGTGGTCGCGGTCGTGATCGCCCTCGTGGGTGCGCGCCCGATTCCCTTGACGCTGGGGGCGGCGCTCTTCGGCGTGGTGATCGCGCCGCAGTTCCCCACCATGTTGGCCCACCTCCATCGCGCGATTCCGCTGACCGGGGTGGTGACCGCCTGGTGCATGGCCGGGTCGGCGCTGGGAGGTTTGGTGCTTCCACCCCTCATCGGTGCGCTGCTCGAATCGACCGGTGCCAGCGCGCTGCCGTGGACGATCGGGGCCGCGTCCGCCGCGAGCGGCCTGGCGATCGTCGCGGTCAACCGCTGGGCGTTGGCGCTGCCCGCGGTGGAGCAGGCGCGGAATCTGTCCCCGGGTTCGGCGCACGCGCCCCGGCCTTGATCAGCGTTACCCTCCGGAGATGCGCCGCCGCCGATCCCGTGCCGAAGCCCCCGGGTTCCGCTATTCGGCCTGGGACGGAACCCAGGTCGGGTTCGATCTCGACGCCGACTCGTTGCTCTCCGAGATGGCCGACGAACTCCTGTACCACGGCGATCTCAACGCGGCGATGCG
>JAENVU010000328.1 GCA_016650415.1 Acidimicrobiia bacterium | reverse complement strand
GGCAATGCGGTCCGCCGGCATTGGTTCCGACGTTGCCGCCGATCGTGCAGGCCTGCTGCGACGAAGGGTCGGGCGCGTAATGCAGGCCCAGATGGCTCACCGCCCGGGTGAGATCGAGATTCAGTACGCCGGGTTCGACCCACGCGACCCGCGCGTCGGCGTCGACCTCGAGCACCCGGTTCATCCGGGTCAGTGCGATGACCAGGGCTCCGTCGATCGGCGTGGCGCCACCCGCGAGCCCGGTACCGCTCCCCCGGGCCACGAACGGGATACCGAAGCGATTCGCGGCCTGCACCGCGAAGCCCACGTCCTCGGCCGACTCGGGGAAACACACCGCTCCGGCGCGGCCTCGGGCCGTCCCACCGTCTCGCTCGTAGAGAGTGAGTTCGAGCGGTTCGCTCCGGGCGCGCGCGTCGCCGAAGCGCGCGCGCAGGACGTGAACCAAGTCGTCGACGGGGTGAGAAATGTTGGTGATCCGCCGATGCTACCGACGTGCCCCACTACATTCGCTCCGTGGCGGAGCTGACCCTGGCGCAGTACGTAGAGAAGTCGCGGGCCGAGATCCTCGCTCGCCTCGACGCGTGGCTCCGCATTCCCGCGATCTCGGCGGACCCGTCCCATCGCGACGATGTTCGGGCCTCGGCCGAGTGGTGTGCCGGCGAGATGCGCACCGCCGGTCTCGAACGGGTCCAATTGCTGGAGACGGCCGGTCACCCTGCGGTCTACGGCGAATGGCTGCACGCGTCGGACGCACCGACGGTGCTCGTGTACGGCCATCACGACGTCCAGCCGGTCGATCCCCTCGACGCCTGGACCTCGCCACCGTTCGAACCGACGGTCCGTGACGGCCAGCTCTTCGCCCGTGGTGCGGTCGACGACAAGGGCCAGGTGCTCTACCACCTTGAGGTGATTCGGGCCTTGCTGGCACGGGACGGTGGCCTCCCGGTGAACCTGAAACTCCTGGTGGAAGGCGAGGAGGAGATCGGCAGCCCGCATTTCGAAGACCTGCTCGATCGCCATCGTGAGCTGGTGCACGCCGACGTGGTGGTGGTGTCCGATACCGCGATGTGGGCGGCCGACGTGCCCTCGATGTGTACCGGCATGCGTGGTCTGGTCACGTTCGACGTGGCCCTCCGCACCGCCTCGGGCGATCTGCACTCCGGCAGCTTCGGCGGCGCGGTCCAGAACGCAGCCCATGTCGCCGCCGGTCTCGTGGCTGCCCTCCACGATGAGCACCGAGCGGTGACCCTGCCCCGTTTCTACGACGACGTGCTGCCGATCCCCACCACGGTCAGGGACTCGATGGCGGCGCTGCCGTTCGATCCCGACCGGTTCCGGGCGACGGCCAACGGTGCCGCACTGATCGGTGAGGCCGGCGCGTCGACGCTCGAACGCATCTGGGTGCGGCCGACCGCCGAGGTCACCGGCATCAGCGCGGGCTACGCAGGCGTGGGGATGAAGACGATCGTTCCGGCGACCGCGACCGTGAAGTTCACGTTCCGGCTGGTCCCGGACCAAGACCCCGAACGCATCGCCGTCGCGTTCCACGAATGGCTGGCCGCGCGTCTGCCCGACGGCGTCGAGGTCGAGGTCACCCCGATGGGTGCCGTCGCCCCGGCGCTGACCCCGCTCGACCATCCGGCCGTCGCGGCCGCCGCCACTTCCATCGAGCGCGTGTGGGGTGTCGCGCCGCGGTACACCCGCGAGGGTGGATCCGGACCGGAAGAGGCCCTTGGTCGCGTCCTGGACGCGCCGGTCGTGTTTCTGGGTGTGGGTCTGCCGGATGATCAGATACACGCTCCGAACGAGCGAATCGTGCTCGATCAGTTCTGGAAGGGGCTCCTGGCCGTCGCCGAGTTGTGGTTCGAACTCGCGGCGGTGGGAACCTCGATCCCCCGTGTCGGACCAGTTGAAGGAGACCAATGAGCGCCCCCGTCCGCGAGTGGGTCACGTTTGCCGACCCGAAACGCAAGAAGCACATCTGGCACGTGGACGTCACGTTCATGCTGTCGAACTATCAGTGCATCTTCGGGCAGGGGTGCCAGGGCGTCTTGACCGAGAAGTCACCGGAGATGAGTCAAGGGTGCTGCTCCTACGGCGCGCACTCGTCCGGTCCCAAGGACCGCAAGCTCGTCGACAAGGTGGCGGCCAAACTCACCGCGGAGGATTGGCAGTTCATCAAGAAGGGTCGGGGCAAGAAGGGCGTCTGGGCGAAGGCCGGCAAGAACAACTACCGCACCCGCTTGGTGGAGGACGCCTGCATCTTCCTCAACCGCCCCGGGTTCGATGCCGGACCCGGATGTGCGTTGCACGTCTATTCGATGCGCACTGGCGTGCATCACAGCGACGTGAAGCCCGAAGTGTGTTGGCAGGTGCCGCTGCGCAACATCGAGGAGTTCGACGAAGATGCCGACGACGGCATCGTGCACCATCGGCTCACCGAGTTCGCCCGCCACGGCTGGGGAGCCGGCGGCGAGGAGTTCGCCTGGTGGTGCACGGAAGCGCCCGAGGCATTCACCGGGAGCGAGCCCGTGTATCGGAGTCTCGAGCCCGAACTCCGCAAGATGGCGGGCGATGCGCTGTTCGAGAGCATCGCGGAATACCTGGATTCCCGCCGGACCGAACCGGCCCGCCGGGTGCCGCACCCGGCGGAAACGCCGGTACAGCTGAGCGCCACCCGGCGCGCCCCGGCGTAACGCCGATCGAACCCGTACGAAGGAGATCAGGATGCCGCAGTACGACTTCGAAGGATTGCGGCCCCAGGTGCACGCCCGGGCGTTCATCGCGCCGACGGCCACCCTCGT
>JAENVU010000327.1 GCA_016650415.1 Acidimicrobiia bacterium | reverse complement strand
GTGCGGACCTACATGTGCGAGCTGCGCCAGGACCACGACGGCGGGCCGAGTCGCGCGTTCGGCGTGTACCAGGACGATGTCGTGCGGACCTCCGACGGGTGGCGGTTCGCCCGACGGTCGTATCAGTCGATGGGACGTGGTGAATACGGGCTCGACCTCATGCCCACACCGATCATCGCCTCCTTTGGGGTGTAGCTCAGCCGGGTAGAGCGCTACCTTCGCAACGTAGAAGTCGTGGGTTCAAGTCCCATCACCTCCACTGCTGTTGTCGATCTGACAACGCGTTCGATCCCGCTTGCGAGAGCGCTGGTTCGCAGTTCGGTCAGATGCGTTGCGCAACGAGCGCGACTCCGTCACCGGAAACCGCGAGGTCGCTGGGATGGCGTCCGGTAATCGTCAGGAGCACGTCCTCGATCGGCCCGACGACTTCCGGACCGTCTCCGATCGACCATTCGACATCTGTCGCGACGAGTCGGAGACCCGCGGACCGGCACGCGTGTCGTGACGGCCAGGTCATCGCGGTCAGAGTTTCGGCGACCGCCGTCAGGGTCGAGGCCCTGGTCACCCGGGCCGTAGTGGTCATCGCACCATCCCAGCGTCAGCCAGCGTTCCAGTTGACGGGGAGGGCGGTCGGGCTGCGGAACAGCATGCTCCCGTGGATGTGCGCGTCGAGGCGTTCGGCCTCGTCGTGATCGATCCGCAGATCGGGGAGACGGTCGAGCAGCGCATTGAGCGCAGCCCGCGTCTCCAAACGCGCGAGGTGCATGCCGAGGCAGAGATGGGGGCCGGTCCCGAACGACATGTGCTGCTTGGGATCGCGGAAGATGTCGAAGGACTCCGGGTCGGGGTAAGCCTCGGGATCGCGGTTGGCGGACCCCAACATCGAGGTCACGATCGCGCCCGCGGGGATGTCGACGCCGTTCAGCACGGTCGCGCGGGTCGTGACCCGAGGGGTGAGGAGCACCGGGGACTCGTATCGCAGCCCCTCTTCGATGGCCTGCGGGATGAGCGCCCGATTGTTCCGCACGGCTTCGAGCTGGTCCGGATGGGTGAGGAGCAGGAACAGCAGGTTGCCGCTCGACCGGTACGTCGTCTCGATCCCCGCCGGGAGCAGCATGCGGAGAAACGAGTAGATCTCCTCGTCGTCGAGTTTCTCGCCGTCGAGTTCCGCGGTGACGAGATCCGTGATCAGGTCGTCGCGCGGTTCGGCCCGGCGCGCCGCGACGATGTGCGAGAGGTACTCGCGCAACTCCCGCGCGCACTCGATGGCGCGATCCCAGTCGCGGTACACGGTGATGATGCCGACCGCCCACTGTTGGAACTGCTGATAGTCGGCCTCCGGGAGTCCGAGCACGCCGGCGATCACCTTCGCAGGAAACGCGAACGTGTACTCGTCGACCAGGTCGACGCGCCCGCGGTCGGCGAACTGATCGATCGATTCGTCGACGACACGCCCGACGAGCGCGTCTTCCCAGCGGGCGAGCGTGCGCTGCCGGAACGCGACCGAGACGAGCGCGCGGTGGCGGTGATGCTCGGGCGCATCCATGCCGACGATGATCTTGCGCCCCCACACGTCGCGCATCCCCTCCGCGATCACCGCGGAGGAGAACGTCTCCCCATCCCGAAGCACCTGAGTGACATCCGCGTGCCGGTACACCGCGAAGGAAGGTGGCGCGCCCTCGAAGCTGGGCTCCTGGCGGAGCACGGGCGACTCGCGACGCAACCGCACGAAGTCCGGGTAGGGGTCTCGCACGTCACCCGCGAGCATGTCGTCGAAACTGTTCAGCGACGGCTCGCTCGATCCATCGGTCTCGGCAGCGTCCACCCGATCAGAGTAAGCAACGGTTGGTCCCCAGCCACCTTGCGCAGGTCACGACTGAGTCGCCGGGTCGATCAGCGGTCGACCGCGCCATCCGGGCGGGAGTTGTAGCGGTCGGGTTCGGCGTCGTACTTGGAGAGACAGATCTGGGAGCAGAAGTACAAGGTCCCGTGGATTGTTCGGCGTTCGCCGGCGGCGCGTTCGACGATGATCTCCATGCCGCACACGGGATCGGCGGCCGTCGCGAAGTCGGCTTCCCGGTGGCGGAGCTGTCCGTCGGCGAGCCAGAGCAGGCGGTCGGCGATATTGGTCACGCGGTGGTCGTGGGTGACCATGACGACGGTCTTGTGCTCGTCGGCGGCGATGTCCTGGAGCAGGTGCAGCACCTGATACCCGGATGATGAGTCCAGGTTGGCGGTGGGTTCGTCGGCCAGCAACAACGGCGGGTTGTTGATGAGCGCGCGTGCGATCGCGACACGTTGTTTCTCCCCGCCGGAGAGCGCGTCGGGGTGGTGGTGAAGCCGACCGGCGAGCCCCAGGCGTTCGAGGAGCGTCTCCGCCCGAGCTCGACGCTCGGATCGGGTGACGCCGGCCATCGACGCGGGCAGAGCAACGTTGTCCAGCGCGCTGAGCGCGCCGAGGAGATTGAACGACTGGAACACGAAACCGATGTCGTGCAACCGCAAACGGGCGAGGGCCGTGTGACCAAGGCCGGTCAGGGGTTGTTCGTTGATGCGGACCTCCCCGGTACTGGGTGACAGGAGAGCCCCCATGATCTGCAGCAGGGTGCTCTTGCCCGACCCGGAGGGGCCCATGATGACGACCAGTTCGCCTTGGGCGACGGTGAGATCGACCCGGTCGACGGCGCGCACCGCGAGGGCGCCTTGCCCGAAGTTCTTGCTGACCTGATCGAGTTCCAGGACGTTCATGCTCGGAACACCTCGGCTGGATCGATGCGGGCGATTCGGGCGAGGGGGATGACCGACGCAACCAGCGCCATCACCACCGTGGCTCCGGCAACCCACGCCAGGTCGCCGGCCGTGATGTCGGCGACGAAGGCCGGCACCCAGCGCGCGGCCGCCTGGCGCGCCCCAACCGCGAGGCCGACACCGACGAGGTATCCACC